>OMRJ01000302.1 GCA_900313475.1 uncultured Eubacteriales bacterium
ATGGATAAACCGTTGCGAAAAATAGGTCTTTCGGGCAGAAGCCTTGTCCCGATGCTTATCGGTTTCGGATGCACCGTCCCGGCTGTGATGGCAACGCGCACACTTTCATCCGATCGTGACCGAAAAATGACAATACTTCTTACACCTTATATGAGCTGTTCGGCAAAAATACCGATTTATGCGGTTTTTTCGGCGGCATTTTTTCCCGGCAAGGAAGCTGTTGTAATGATCTGCCTTTATATTACGGGGGTTTTACTCGGAATCGTTGCAGCGCTTATCCTGAAAGGCTCGGTTTTCAAAGGCAACCCCGTTCCGTTCGTTATGGAACTTCCCAATTACCGTTTTCCGTCTCCGAAAAGCGTTTTTCTTCTCATGTGGGAAAAAGCAAAGGATTTTCTGCAAAAAGCTTTTACAGTCATTTTCACGGCTTCGGTCATCATTTGGTTTTTACAGACATTTGATACAAAACTCAACATCGTCGACGACAGCTCTCAAAGCCTTCTGGCGCTCATCGGCAGAGCCGTAAGCCCCGTTTTCAAGCCGCTCGGCTTCGGTGACTGGCGAATTGCAACGTCTCTTATAACAGGATTTACGGCAAAAGAAGCCGTCATAAGTACAATGAGCGTGCTTTTGAATGTCAGTCAGTCGGAACTTGTGGGCGTTCTTCCCGCGCTTTTCACTCCACTCACCGCTTGCTGTTTTCTTGTATTTTCACTTTTATACACTCCGTGTGTTGCAGCGGTTGGCACAATAAAACGTGAACTGGGTTCCGTGATTAAAACAGTGGGAACGGTGCTCATGCAGTGCTCGGTCGCATGGCTTGCATCATTTATTATCAAAACCGCTGCGGATATTTTCATCACGCATTAAAAGGACGTTACAAATGAAAGCTGCGGATTATTTATTGCTTGCGATTATAGGTATTTGTTTAATTGCCGCAATTATAAAAATATTCAAAAAAGGCCCCTGTTCGTGCGGCGGGTGCGGAAAATGCAGCGGCTGCGGCAGTTCCGATTTATGTATATCGTGCCGTAAACAGCAAAAAAAAAGATCAAAAAGTCGATAAAACCGATAACAACTCCGATTGTCCGAACTGCCGACAAAGCAACAACAGTTAAAAAAGAGGGATGTAAAAAACTCGTTTTTTATATCCCCCTTCTCTTTATTTCGCCTGCAGTTTGACATCCATGTGAGCTTTTTATATAATTAAAATATGTTTCGAAAATGAGGTATACTTTTATGTCGGCAGTAAACAATAAAACAATCGAAATCATACAATATGATGTTCTCGGTAATCTTCCCGATCTGTTTACGTTCGATAACGGTTCTCCCGTAATCACGCCGGAAGACTGGGAAAAGCGCAGAACCGAAATATTAAAAACAGCCGTTGACCTGCAATACGGCGGCACGGCGCCTGAACCTGACAGTGTTGTCGCAGAATGTCTTTACAACGGAGGTGCGGGCAAAGCGGCATCTTTCAGGGTTTCATCATACTTCGGCAACAAAAAAATATCTTTTTATATGAAGCTTTTTCTCCCCGAAAACGCTCAAAATCCGCCCGTTGTCATAAGCGGGGACATGTGCTTTAACTATTGCTTTGATCGCGGATATTTAACGCCGATGCTTGATAACGGCATTGCGTTTGCTGTGTTTGACCGCACGGAAATTGCCGACGACAAATGCATTGACGCAAATCGCACAGGCGCGATATACGAACTGTTTCCGAATGCAGAATTCGGTTCAATTTCAGCGTGGGCATGGGGATATTCCCGCTGCGTCGACGCGCTTGAAATAATCGGATTGACCGATCCGCGGTTTGTTGTTTTCACGGGTCACTCCCGCGGAGGAAAAACCGCGATGCTTGCGGGTGTGCTTGACAGCCGCGCTCTCATCATCAATCCGAACGAAACAAATGCCGGCTCTTGTTCCTGCTATCGCATACACTTACGGGCAAAGGCGGAAAACGGTGAAATACGCCGAAGCGAAACACTCGCCGATATGACAAAAAACTTCCCTGCGTGGCTCGGCGACGGGATGAAGCAATACGCCGACCGCGAAGAAAAACTTCCGTTTGACTGTCATTTTCTAAAAGCGCTTGCCGCTCCGCGCATCCTATTTATATCGGAAGCGGCAAGCGATATTTGGGGCAACCCGGTGGGGAGCCTTCATACTACAAAAGCCGCTGCACAGGTTTACCGACTTCTCGATGCCGAAAACAATTTATTCTGGTATTTCAGAAGCGGCGAGCACGCGCAAACAGCGGAGGACATATCACAGCTTGTCAATCTTATAAGGCATATTCAATACGGTGATAATCTTAATGAAAATTTTTTCAAAGTGCCGTTTGATATTCCGGAATCGATTATCTGATTTAAAAGAGCACGAGACTACACGATTTGTACAGTTCTCATGCTCTTTTTTTGATTCTTACACTTTATATTCCGTGTTACCGAATTTTGACACTTGTGCCTCGCTGTTAAAAACATAATCGCGAAAAGTGCCGTCGGAGGATATTCGAACCGATACCGATTGCCCCGTCTTTGATTTCACCGTCAGTAAAACACTAATAAGATTTCCGTTTCCGTCAAAACCGGCATTACCCGAATAAAACATTTCTTTAGGGATACCATCGGGCATAACAGCGGACAATTCCGTTGCTGTCAGTTCTTTTGTATAATACCCCGGGATATAACGCTTTAAAGCATTCACTGCACCGCCTGCAATATTGTAAACAGGCTGCCATGAGAGCAAGTCCGACTGTTCGTTTCCATTTATGGTTTGTTCTTCCGTTGCAGCATTTTGAACGGATGTTTCGGGAAAAACGGATACTTTTTCAAAATTAAATCCTGACGCAACCGCAGCGGCAGCAGTTAAACAACAAAACGCCGCAACAAGTCCCCATTTTATAACCGTATTTTTTACACCGATCGTCTCACTTTTTTCACTGCGCCGCAAAAGGCTCTCATCAATTTCTTCAAAACCCTGAAATAATTCATTTCTGTTCATTGATAAATCCCTCCGTTATAAGATGTTTTTTCAATTTCTTACGGGTTCGGCTGAGGATAACGGCTGTATGATTGCCTGTAATTCCGTATTTCTTTGCAATAACATCAATCGGTTCCGAGAAAAAATATCTTCTGATAAAAACATTCCCGTCACGTTCCGACAACGTCCGCACAAATGCATTTATGCACTGTCCGATATCCTTTGCGTCATACTCGTTTTCAATGTCAGACTCACCTGCAAGACATTCCGACAACTCATCAAGCACCAGTACAAATTCACCGCTGCCTCGTTTTTGAGCGGAATATGCATTAAAACGTTTAAAAGCAAGATTTCGAGTGATTCTGGCAAGGTACATTCGGAGATTTCCGGGATTCTGCGGCGGAATTGCATTCCACGCTTTGAGCCATGTATCATTCACACTCTCCTCTGCATCTTCCTTATTATGCAGAATGTTATTCGCCACCG
>OMRJ01000286.1 GCA_900313475.1 uncultured Eubacteriales bacterium
ACGGGTATTCTTATGTCGATGCTCAATATTGCAGGCTTGCAGATTAAAAACCTTACCACCTATAACGAATACCTTACCGACATAATTATTGCCGTTATCGTTTACTTGAGTGCGTTTGCAATGCTCATCAAATCGTTTATCGGCAAGCGCGGCAAAAAGTCAAAAAAGGCGGATGATGACATCACGGTTGAAACCTCAATCTTTGAGGAAGATGTTACGGTTGAAAACAAAAACGAAGGGGAGGCGACGCTGTAATGGTATTTCTTATTCAACAGACACTTGCTTATGCGATTCCTCTTATGATAGTTGCTCTCGCGGGCGTTTTTGCGGAGCGCAGCGGTATCATTAACCTTGCCCTTGAAGGCATTATGATTTTCGGTGCGTTTATAGGTGTTTGCTTCGTGAAAATAATGCAGGAAAAAGAAGTGTTCACCGTAGAACAGGGACAGCTTCTTCTCGTGCTCACGCTTGTTGTATGCGCCGTGTTCGGTGCCGTGTTCTCGCTGCTGCTGTCATTCTCCGCAGTCAACTTAAAAGCGGATCAGACAATAGGCGGCACGGCTTTGAATCTCCTTGCGCCGGCACTTGTTCTGTTCCTCATAAATGTTGTTGCGAAGCAGAGCATTCTCCGTATTCCCGGCTCGTCCGCAAAGTGGTTCATGATAAAAAAGAGCACTCTCGGCATTCCTGCCGACAAGGATATAGGCATGCTCGGCGAGATTCTGCTCAACAAGGTGTATCTGTCCACTTATATATGCATAGTTGTCTTTATTGTTCTTTCGATAATACTTTACAAGACAAAGTTCGGGCTTCGTCTTCGCGCATGCGGTGAAAATCCGCAGGCTGCCGATTCACTCGGTATCAAAGTATATAAGATGCGTTATGCCGGTACCACTATATCCGGTGCGCTTGCAGGCGTCGGAGGGTTCATCTATGCGCTCGGAGCGGCAGGCTGCTCATCGTCGGGTGAAGTTGCGGGCTTCGGTTTCCTTGCCCTTGCGGTTATGATTTTCGGCAACTGGAATCCGGGCAGTATCGCGGTTTCCGCACTGTTGTTCGGACTGTTTAAGTGTATTGCGGCGTCCTATTCCACTATAGATATAAACGGCGACGGCGTTGCGTGGCTGTCGGAAATCGGCATCAGTTCACATGTTTACAGACTGCTGCCATATCTTATTACGATAATAGTTCTTGCTTTTACATCGAAGAAATCGAGAGCGCCCAAAGCGGAGGGTATTCCGTATGACAAGGGCGCAAGATAAAAAAACGGGGGTATTTGTATTCGGGCTTTTTGTATCCGGATTCGACAGCCCCAGTGTGCTTTTTCGGAGGAACATACTCTATGAGAATGTATGATATAATTCAAAAAAAACGTGACGGAGGCGTTTTGTCGGCGGAGGAAATTGAGTTTTTTGTTAACGGTTACACCGCAAGCGAAATTCCGGATTATCAGGCGTCGGCACTGATGATGGCAATTTTCCTGAAAGGTATGAATGACGAGGAAACCGCGGTGCTGACACAGTCAATGGCGTATTCGGGCGACACGGTCGATCTTTCGCGTTTCGGTACACTGTCCGTCGATAAGCATTCCACAGGCGGTGTTGGGGACAAAACCACACTTATTGTCGCGCCTATTGCTGCAAGCGTCGGGTGCAAGGTCGCAAAAATGAGCGGCAGGGGACTCGGCCACACGGGCGGCACGGTCGATAAGCTTGAATCTGTTCCCGGATATCGCACGTCGCTCTCATCCGACGATTTTTTGTCGCAGGTCGAAAAGGTCGGCGTTGCGGTTATCGGGCAGACCGGCAACCTTGCACCCGCGGATAAGAAGATGTATGCCCTCCGTGATGTTACTGCGACGGTCGGCAGCATCCCGCTTATCACATCAAGCATCATGAGTAAAAAGCTCGCTGCGGGTTCACATTCCATTGTGCTCGATGTTAAAGTCGGCAGCGGAGCATTTATGAAAACCGTTGAAGATGCGCGCACTCTCGCCGAGAAAATGGTCGAAATAGGCAAGCGCTGCGGACGGAATATGACGGCTCTACTCACCGATATGAACACTCCGCTCGGACACAATGTGGGCAATTCGCTTGAAATAATTGAAGCTGTCAATGTCCTTAAAGGAGAGAAAACAGGCGATCTGCGGGAGGTGTGTCTTGCACTTGCGTCAAATATGATAAGCCTGTCACTCGGAATCCCGATTGACGAAGCACTTAAAAAAGCCGAAAACGCAGTTGAATCCGGCGCGGCTCTCAAAAAAATGACGGAGTGGATCTCCGAGCAGGGCGGTGACGCTTCGTATATTACAGACACGTCACGCTTTGAAAAGCCGAAGTTTTCACGTTCCGTAAAAGCGACGCAGAGCGGTTACATCGCTTCTATGGATGCTGAAAAGATCGGCATTTCCGCCGTTGAGCTTGGCGCGGGTCGTGCTTCAAAAACCGATGAGATCGATCACGCTGCGGGCATTGTGATTGCAAAGAAAACGGGTGAATACGTAAAAAAAGGCGATGAGCTTTGTGTGCTTTTCACAAACAATTGCGCCTGCTTGGATGAAGCCGAGCATAAATATCTCGATTCGCTTGCCTTTTCGGATGAAAAGCCTTCGGAGCGCCCGCTTATTTACGGCGTTGTAGGCTGACGGGACTTGAACCCGTGTCGGTTTTGACAGGTCGGATTTAGCTCATGCCGCGTTAAAACCTTTGCAAATACGTCAAGTATTCGCTGCGGGCTTTGCCTTGCCTGAACAAAAATCAGCTCAGACAAAACCGCTTTGTAACCGACAGCAGACAATTTTTGAGCAATTTTCGTTTTTTGAGGTGCAGGCTTGCCGGCGCAAGTCAAGACGAA
>OMRJ01000051.1 GCA_900313475.1 uncultured Eubacteriales bacterium
ACTGCCATGTGCCGCCGGCATTGTAGCCGGAAAGGTCGATATCGGCAAGCGTTTGAGTTCTGCGATAGAACACCGCGCCGAGCGACGGAACCGAAACGGAGGGTACCGCCTTTGTAATTTCGACCGTAAGGTAATCACCCGTGCTGTAAAGAAGCTTTTCGAGCACATAGTTGTCACGCTTGCCGCCGGAAAGAAGTGCGGGAACGGTCGATGTATTGATGTCGTTAACAAGCTGAATGCCCGCGTTTCTGCTGCCGAGAGAACCTGTTGTGTTAACAATGCTCAAATCGTCGGCAAGGAGCTTGCCTTCGGTTATATCAAACTTGACCGCAACCGTGCCGTTATCGGGATCGTAAGGTCTGCCTATAGCCGTGGCAACAACGGTGATGGGACGCTTTTCGACCGTGAGGATACCCTCCGGGTTATCGGTCGCGCCGAACACGTAGCTGTATTCATAGTTGGAGAGCACCGAAAGAGTGCTGTCGGTAAGAGTTGCTCTGATAGGATATGTGCCTGCTGGAGTTTCGCCCGCTTTATACGGATACCAGCTTCCGTTGCGAAGCACCGTGTACGAGAGCACGGCTTCGATCTGAGCCTTTACGTCGTCGTTGTTGTCATTCGCGACAAGTCCTTCAAAGTATGACGAGAACGCTTTCTTAAAGCTGCTTTCGCCGTAAACGACCGTCGCTGCAACGGGTCTTATGTTGAGCTGTGCCTTTGCCACGGTGTAGGATACCGTGAAAACTGTCTGCTTATAGTTACCCTTTGAATCGGTGGGAGTCCATATAATATCAACGCTTCCGTTGCCCGCATTCTTATAGCCCGAACCGTCGACGGAATTTTTGAAGGAAAATGTACCGGCGGGTTTTTCGCCGTTAACTCCGTCGGCTGCAAAGCCGGAAAGCTTCAGCGCTTCACTCAATTTTTCGCCGTAGGTAAGGCTTACGGATACAGGCAGCGTACCCCTTGAAACCTCCGAGGGGGTAATGTCAAGACTGAACGTGTAGGAATATGCTTCTCTGTTTTTGTAAAGCTTATCGTTTTTGTTATACACCGTGTTGTCGTCAAACACCGCCGTAACGCTGTAAGAGCCGACACTCACGGGAAGACTGCCGCTGCCGGACACCTGTGCGCCCGCTGCCGTCGTACCCGTCCACTCATAGTTTACGGGAATAAGCTCGGCGCCGGTCTTGTCAAGATCGTAATCCGCCGTGCAGTCGGTCTGATCCTTCTCATTTCTGATTGACGCGCCGAGAACGCTCGCAAGGATAGGCTTGCCCGTGTATACGGCGGTATTGGAGGTCAGAGACATGGATATGGTTGCGGGAATCTTCTTTACATAGTCGACATAAATGTACACCGGCGTTGTCGCGCCGTCACCGACCGTAATGTTTGTATCTGTCTCAAACGATTTCATTGTTCTGCCGATCTTTGAGAAATCCTTATCGGAGAACCATGCGCCGGTGGTGGGTATTTCATAGTTTATACTCTTAAGCTGCCAGAAATTGCTGTTATAGGGTTCGCCGCCCGATGAATATTTTATTCCGCTTTCCGGATCCTTTGTGTAGTTTGTTGCCGACGCAAGTCCGGTAAACTGTGCCTTTGTCTTAACGACATCGGATTCGTCGTTAAGAGGAGCGAATGAGTAGCCCGCTGTGCCGTCGGTGGTGGTTATCGCTTCATAAAGAGCCGACCTCTGACTGTCGATCCAATATCTGTATATGATATGAACACGGTATGAGCCGGAGGGAGCGCCCTTTTCTATTGCTGTAGGGTGGGAATCGGGATTTGATGACATCGAGGTATTGTAAACGTTGCCCGCTTCATCTTTATACTGACCTGCTGAAACCGCAGCGGAAAGATATGCCGGAAAATTGCTGTCCTCGACCGCACGGTTGTAGAGGTTGTTTGTTACGGAGCTGAAAACATCGGAGGGCGACCACGGCAAACGGGCAGATGTCAAGACCGTACCCTCGCTGTAGTTTTTATTTTTCACCTTATTATAAGAGAATGTATTTTTGGAAGCAGCATTTATCGTGCCGTCGCACAGCGTGGGTGTGGCACCGGTGCCGTAGAAAATGCCGCACTGATATATATAAGCGGTACCCTTTTCAAGACCGTTGTGGTCTGACGAAACATCCGTAATGAAATTAAACGTACCGCCGTCAACATCTATGTTTCCGTTTGAGCATATGCCGATTGCAAAAGCGGTAACTTTACCTTCTTTGTTTGAAATGGAACCGGACTCCGAGTTTCTGAGCAGTGCCGTCACCGTAAAAACGGATGCGCTTTTAACCCTGACATTTCCGCCGTAAATGCCGTAGGCATACGCACGCGATTCGGCAGTATGCTTGTTGTCGTTTAACGACCTCGCATCGGAATAAGCGGTTATAACAGCATTGTAAACGTCGACCGAAGCTGCGGTTGACACGTTATATACGGCAGCCACCGCGGATGTTGCGGTCGCGTCATCCGGCCAACCGGTGCTGACGTCCTTGTAGCCAAGTTCCGACTTGACGAAAACCGTAACGTTTTTATTAAGCGTAAGCGCTCCCTCGTTTGAAATCGCTTCCAGACGAACAAATGCGGTTTCACGGTCATTGGAGGATGACATTCCGGTTCGGTTGTTAAAAACATAGATTGATGAAGCATCATCACTCGCGCTTGCGCGGTTGGGACTGGACACGGTGCCCGAATATACGTTCAGCGTACCTTTATTGACAACGGCACGTAAACCCGTTAATTTCCAAAAGCCGCTCTCACCCTTGCCGTTACGGCTGAAATAAATCCGCTTGCCGTTCATGTAAAGGTTTACGGTAATACCCTTCGGAATAACAATTCCGTCAATCGTACCCGTGGTAAGCTGATCGCCGATGCTGCTGTCATCGACGTTTATATCGTTCTGCAGCGTGAGATCGACAACTGTCCCCTGCGCGTAGCCGGCAAGGGCGGAGTTGATGTCCGTCTTATTTGAACCCGTAAGCTGCACATTCGCCGCGCTTGCGACGGGCATGCTGCCGGGAGCAAGGAACGGAACCGCGGTAAGAGCAAGACATACCGCCGTTACGGCGATAAATATTCTTGCGAAAACGCGGGACTTCACTCTTGTTCCTGAATTATTACCCACAATAATTCCTCCTTAAGACAAGCCGTAATTTTGGATAGTTTACCGAAAAGGTCTATCGCGGCTGTCCCATTTATACACAATTATTATAAATATTTTCAGGTCAAGTGTCAAGCAATAGACAAATGTTCCTTGCAAAAAATAAAAATTCTTGATTTTACACAAAAAGAACATGTTCTATTTATAAATATTACACATATATATTGCCGTCATAACAAGTTTTGCTTGAAGTCGGACAGATAAAGTGGTATAGTATTTTTGTATGCGCATTCCTGCCGTAAGGCGGTATCGGGCGCAGATCAAAACAAAAAGAACGCAATAAAAATAAAATATGAGTTTTCGGGAGGTTTTTTGGTGAAAAACTGCGCAATAATCCTCGCAGGCGGCGAGGGCACGAGAATGAAATCTTCGAAGCCGAAGGCAATGGCTGAAATTCTGTTCAGACCCATGATAGACAGGGTCATGGACGCTGCTCTCGGCGCGGGCGTTGAAGACATATGTGTTGTAACGGGCTACAGAGCGGATATATTGGATGAGCACCTGAAAGGTCGCGCTGAAACCGTGCATCAGGCAGAGCGTCTCGGTACGGGGCATGCCGTAATGCAGGCTGCGGATTTCATAAAGGAGCACAGCGGAGTTAATGTGCTGATACTCAACGGCGACGCACCGTTTATCGATTCAAAAACGATAGCCGACGCACTTGAATACCACACTGCAAACAGGTTCGTTCAAACAGTCATTTCCGCAAAAATAGACAATCCGTTCGGCTACGGCAGGATTGTCCGTGACAAAAACGAGAGCTTCAAGGCGATTGTCGAGGAGGCGTCCGCGGACTGCAAGACAAAAAAGATAAAAGAAATAAATTCCGGCGCCATGTGGTTTGACTGCGACACGCTGACCGAGCTTTTGGGACTTCTCACGAACGACAATTCCAAAGGTGAATATTACATCACCGACACCGTGAGCATCGCTCTCGGGAAAGGACTGAAAGTGGGAGCCTTCGCCGCCGACAATGCGGATGCAGTGCTCGGCGCAAACACCAGGATACAGCTCGCGGAGCTAAACGAGCTGCTGCGCAAAAAGGTCATGACCGAACTGATGACGGAAGGTGTGTCCGTTCCGTGCTCCGACGGCGTCATGATAGACGACGATGCCGAAATAGGTGCGGACACCGTGATACTGCCCGGCACAATAATAAAGCACGGCTGCAAAATAGGCAAAAACTGCGTAATAGGTCCGAATACCGTGCTGTTTGACACGACAGTCGGCGACAACTGCACACTCAACAGCGTTCAGGCGGAATCCGCAGTCATTCACGACAATGCGTCAATAGGACCGTTTGCACATCTTCGTCCGGGCGCGGAAATAGGCGAAAGCTCGCATTGCGGGAACTTCACCGAGGTTAAGAATTCAAAAATCGGTCATCACACAAGTGTGTCACATCTGACATACGTCGGAGATTCGGACGTCGGAAACGGCGTAAACTTCGGATGCGGCTGCGTAACCGTCAATTTCAACGGAAAAAACAAAAACCGCTGTGTTATCGGCGACGACGCTTTTATAGGCTGCAACACAAATCTGATAGCCCCCGTAACGGTCGGCGACAGGGCATTCACCGCCGCCGGAAGCACTGTAACGGACGATGTACCCGCAGATGCGCTTGCAATAGCACGAGAACGTCAGACAAACAAAGAGGGCTGGGTAACAGATAAAAAGCCCTACAGACCGAAAAAGTATTAAGGACAAAAAAATGGCATTTTTCAAAAAGAAGGTTCCCGTTTTCTCCTCTCCGGTCGGGAAACCCGAATTTATCATAGCGGGCTTGGGAAATCCCGGAAAGGAATATGAATACTCTCGCCACAATGCGGGTTTTCTGTGCATCGACATGCTCTGCAACGAGTATTCTTTTTCGGTCGACAGACTCAAATACAGGGCGCTTACGGGCGCCGTAAGCATTGAAGGTCATAACTGTCTTGTCATGAAGCCGCAGACATATATGAATAACTCCGGAGAAGCGATTAAAGAGGCGGCGGATTTCTATAAAATACCGCCCGAAAAGGTCATAGTAATATTTGATGACATTTCGCTTCCCACGGGAATGCTCCGTATACGGCTCAAAGGCTCGGCAGGCGGTCACAACGGGATAAAGAGCATCATTTGGCATCTTAATTCCGATAATTTCCCGCGTCTGAAAATAGGCGTCGGCAACAGAAAAGATCCCGATTCCGATCTCAAGGACTATGTTCTCGGCAAATTTTCGAAAGAGGATGTCGAGACAATAAAAGAAACAATGAAACGCGCCGTAAAAGCGGTCGCACTCATGGTGCAGGGCGACAGCGCAGGCGCGATGAATAAATATAACGGTTAAAAATATGTCTTGCTATTCAAAAATCTTTTCGTCTTCTCCGGAATTTGCCGCAATTCGTGAGGACGTAAACAGAAACAGCTTTCCCTTCGGCGTTTTGGGACTTCCTCCGGCGCCGAAGGCACTTATGATACACTCGTTCTGCGAGGAATTCGGAAGAAAAGCGGTGGTTATAGCTCCCGACGACGCGTCAGCGCAAAAGCTCGCCGACGATCTGACGGTATTCGGTTCATCTGCCGCCGTTTTTCCCGCGCGCGATTTCAATTTTCAGGATATAAAAGCGTCTTCATCGGAGTATGAGCAAACGCGTATCGGTGCGCTGTCGCGCTTCACCGACGGGCAGAGCGATATACTGGTTTGCTCGGCAGAAGCCGCGATGCAGTACACCGTACCGCCCGACGTCCTCAAAGCAAAGACCTTTTCCATAAAGCCCGGCATGACATTTTCAACGGATGAACTGCGGGAAAAGCTTGTCGGAGCGGGTTACAGCTTCAGTGAAATGGTGGAGGGCGCAGGGCAATTTTCGGTGCGCGGCGGAATCGTTGATATTTTCCCCGCAAACACATCGTCACCCGTCCGCATAGAGCTGTGGGGAGACGAGATTGACACGGTAAGCGAATTTGACATTATCTCCCAGCGCCGCACCTGTCCGCTCGGACAGACCGACATTCCCCCATGCGGTGAAATCATATTCGATTCTCCGTCGGAGCTTGCCGAAAAGCTGACTGCACTTTCGAAATCGATAAGAGGGAAAAACACCGCCGCGGTGAGACAGTGGCTCGACCGCGATGCGGAGCTTTTGCGCGCCGCTCTCCCCCCGGAGGGCAGGGACAGATATCTGCCTCTCGTGTTCCCCTCCCCCGCCACGGTGTTTTCATACGTCGGCGACGCTTTCCTTTTCGTATGCGATTCGGCATCCGTCAAGGAACGCGCTTTGTCTGCCGAAAAGCTCATCAATGAAGACATCAAAGAGCTTTTCACGGAAGGAAAACTCTGCAAAGGACTCGACAAATTCACGCTTTCGACGTCGGAGCTTTTTGCACAGTACGAAAAGCATTCCGCCGTATATGCAGACAACTTTGCGAGAGGGTCATTTGACACTCCGGTTAAAGACCTTATAAATTTCAAGATAATGCAAGGCTCACGCTGGGACGGCGCATACACCGTCCTCGTTGAAGACATATCCCCCGCCATAAAGAAAAAGTATGTGACAGCGGTATTTGCCGGCACGGAAAAAGCGGCGCAGTCGCTTTTTGACGAACTCAACGATGACGAAATCCCGGCAATTCTGTGCAAAGCGCCGCCTGATTTTTTCACTCCGGGTTACGTTTACGTACTCACCGAAACATTATCGGCGGGCATAGATTTCCCTGCGGCAAAATTTACCGCCGTGTCTTACGGAAGATACGTTAAAAATTCAAAGAGCATTCATACAGCAAAAAAACGCAATCCAAACGCCTTCAATTCGCTCGAAGAACTGCAAAAAGGCGACTATGTAGTCCATGCGACATCGGGTATCGGAATATTCGACGGCATCGAAAAAGTGTGCATGGAGGGCGTGACAAAAGACTATATAAAAATTAAATACGCAAAGGGCGATGTGCTCTACGTTCCCGTTACAAAACTCGAACTGGTGTCAAAATACATCGGTCCGCACGAGGATGACGGGCACAGAACCGTTAAAATAAACCGTCTCGGTTCGGGCGACTGGGAGAAAACAAAAACAAAGGTTCGTTCCGCTGTCCGTGATATTGCCGCGCAGCTTTTGAAATTATATGCGGCACGTCAGGCAATGCCGGGCTACGCTTTTTCGCCCGATATAGATATGCAGCACGATTTTGAAAACCGCTTTGAATACGAAGAAACGGACGATCAGATGCGATGCATTCACGAAATAAAACATGATATGGAAAAGCCTTGCCCGATGGACAGACTTCTCTGCGGCGACGTGGGATTCGGCAAAACGGAGGTTGCTCTGCGTGCCGCGTTCAAATGCATCTGCGACGGTAAACAGGTTGCAATGCTTGTCCCGACCACGATACTCGCCTTTCAGCATTACAATACGATTCTGCACCGTTTTGACGGTTTTCCGATAAAAGCGGAAATGCTGTGCCGCTTCCGCACACCCGCCGAGCAAAAACGCATCATAAAAGAGCTGAAAACGGGCGGCATCGACATTATTGCGGGCACACACCGCATTATTTCAAACGATGTTCGGTTTAAAGATCTCGGACTGCTGATAGTGGACGAGGAACAGCGCTTCGGCGTCGCACAGAAAGAAAAACTGAAAGAAAAGTTCCCGAATGTTGATGTACTCACAATATCGGCGACACCCATCCCGCGTACCCTCAACTTCGCCATGATGGGACTTCGCGATCTCTCGGTAATAGAGGAAGCGCCGCTTGACAGATACCCGATACAGACCTATGTAATAGAGCATGACGCAGGACTTATCTCGCAGGCAATAGCAAAGGAGCTGCGCCGCGGAGGACAGGTATACTATCTGCACAACCACATCGACGACATTGACGACTGCGCCGCCGAAATTCAAAAGATGTTCCCCGATGCGGCGGTTGGCATCGGTCACGGCAAAATGAACGAGCAGCAGCTCGGCGACGTGTGGAAAAAGCTGACAGAAGGCGATATTGACATCCTTGTCTGCACGACCATAATTGAAACGGGAGTGGACGTTCCCAACTGCAATACACTGATAATCGAGGATGCAAACCGAATGGGACTTGCGCAGCTTCACCAGCTCCGCGGACGTGTCGGACGCTCCGCACGGCGAGCCTCGGCATATCTCACCTACCGCAGCAACAGACAGCTAAGCGAAACAGCCGAAAAACGGCTTGAAACGATACGGGAATTTACGCAGTTCGGCGCAGGCTTTAAGATAGCCATGCGCGACCTTGAGATAAGAGGTGCCGGCGACATGCTCGGCGCACAGCAGCACGGTCATATGGCATCGGTCGGTTATGAGATGTATCTCGACCTTCTCACAGAAGAAGTTGAACGGCTCAAAAGCACCGACGGCAAGCCGTATGTACCGAAAAAGGACTGTCTTGTCGACATTCAGATCGACGCGCATATCCCCGAAAGCTATATCTCGGACTACTCTCAGCGTATCGCGATATACAAGCGCATTGCCGACATTCACACCGACGCGGATGTTCTCGAC
>OMRJ01000242.1 GCA_900313475.1 uncultured Eubacteriales bacterium
TGCTGACGCAAGTCAAGACGAAAAGGGCGAAAAGTGCCGAAAAGGGGCACTGACGGGCGACATGGGTTCGAATCCCGTCAGCCTAAAAAAGGAGAAGGTCAAAATGCAAACAAAACAAAAGAAATTTTCCGTTTCGGGTGCGGCGGGACGGGAAGAAAGACGGGAGAAGTGTTCCGGCGGCAAGGCGGCTGCCGGTGATGCGGTCGGACTTGACGAGATAATCTCTGCCGCGTCGACTCTCAAAAAGTACAAGAGCGCAAAGCAGTGCCTTGAAAACCGCATTGTGGAGAACGAAAACTGGTTCAGACTCCGGCACCGGGCCGAAAACCCGGGCGGCACGTCCGTTTCGTCCGCATGGCTGTTCAATTCAATTGTCAACAAGCATGCCGATTTTATGGACGCCGTTCCGCAGTGTACGGTGCTTCCGCGTGAGGAATCGGACGAGACGGCGGCGCGTCAGCTCACCGACATGCTTCCCGTTATCCTTGAGCGCAACGACTGGGAGAGCGTCTATTCGGAGGGAGCATACAGCAAGCTGAAAACGGGCACGGCGGTCTATTCGGTGCTTTGGAATCCGGAGGCGTGCAATAACCTCGGCGACATCGACGTCAGGCGCGCCGACATCCTCAACCTGTTTTGGGAGCCGGGCGTGCGCGATATCCAAAAGAGCCGCAACCTGTTCTATACGGAGCTTGTTGACAACGATATCTTAGTTGACATGTATCCGTCACTTGAGGGCAAGCTCGGCAGCGCGGGCGAGACGTTCGGCTATCTCTACGATCCGAGCGTGGACACGTCGGACAAGTCCACCGTCGTCGACTGGTACTATAAGAAGCGCGTCGGCGGCAAGACGGTGCTGCACTTTGTAAAATTTGTGGGGCAAACCGTGTTATATGCGTCGGAAAACGACCCCGAGCTGTGTGAGAGAGGCTGGTACGACCACGGACTGTATCCGTTTGTGTTCGATCCGCTTTACGCGGAGGAGGGCACGCCCGTCGGCTTCGGCTTCATCGACATTCTGAAGGGTGTGCAGGAGGAAATAGACCTGCTCGGCACGGAAATAGTCAAAAACGCGAGAGCGGGTGCGCGCCGCCGCTACTTCACCCGCAATGAAGGAGCGGTAAACGAGGAGGAGTTTGCCGACCTCTCAAAGGATTTCGTTCACGTCAGCGGGTCGTCGCTCGGAGAGGAATCTATACGGGAGATATCAAACGTCCCTCTTTCGGGAGTGTACGTTACGGTGCTCGGCAACAAGATAAACGAGCTTAAAGAGGTCAGCGGTAACCGCGATTTCGTCAGCGGCGGCACACTCGGCGGCGTTACGTCCGGCACGGCGATAAACGCCTTGCAGGAGGCGGGCAACAAGCTCTCACGCGATATGATATCCGCCACCTACCGTGCGTTTGCGCAGATATGCACCGTCTGCATCGAGCTTATCAGGCAGTTTTACGACGTTCCGAGGAGCATGCGCATTTTAAGTCCGGGCGGCGACGGCGCTTACGGCTCGTTTGACAATTCGCTCCTGCAGCCGGTGAGTCTCGGCAGTTCGTTCGGCTATGACCTCGGCACGCGCGTTCCCGTGTTCGATGTCAGCGTTAAGGCGCACAAGCAGAACACGTTTTCACGCGCAAGTCAGAATAACGACGCGCTCAATTTTTACAAGCTGGGTTTTTTCGATCCTGCAAAAAGCATTGAGTCGCTCGCCTGCATGCAGCTTATCGACATCGACAACAAGGAAAAGATTATACGCATTATCGAGGAAAACGGAGAGAAATACGGAGCGCTTGCACCGACGGACGGCGAGGTGACGGAATATGACGTCTGTAAGCCTTAACGAGCTTAATTCCGGCATGCTGTTTGAGTGCTCCGGGCATGCCGGGGCGGGCGAAAAGGGTAAAGACATTGTATGCGCGGGAGTGTCGGCGCTTGTGATTGCGCTCACTGAGAGAATGATTGACCTTGAGAGTGAGCGTCTTGTGCGGGTGGAGAGCTTTCATATTGCCGACGGCGAAATATCGCTCGAGGTCGGCTGGCAGGATTCGTTCGGACGTTCGGCGGCGCTCGGCGTGTTTGACACGGTGTGTGCGGGACTGTCGCGGATTGCGGAGATGTACCCCGAAAATGTGTGCTGCAATTTTTAAGAGGGAGGAGAAAACACA
>OMRJ01000177.1 GCA_900313475.1 uncultured Eubacteriales bacterium
AGCCTCTCCAAATCAGAAGCGCAAAAAGCAGAATTATCAGCGCCGCACCGACAAAGCCGAGTTCCTCTACAACTATCGAAAAAATCATGTCATTCTGCGGCTCCGATACATAGAGATGTTTAAGCGTGGAATTGCCAAGCCCCTTGCCGAGAAAACCGCCCGACGCTATCGCATAAAGTGCCTGATTTGTCTGCCAGCGCGCACCGAGAGGCTCAAAATCCTTATCGAGCCAAGCGGTAATACGCTCCTGCATGTAATCTTTAAGCAGTCCCGTTTTAAGCACGACTACGACTGCAAAAACCGCAAAAAGAGCGCCGAAGGCGAACCACTTTCCCCGCACTTCGCCGAGATAGAGCATAGCGACGGCGATAGAGAGCATCAGAACGGTACCCGAAAGATGGCTGCCCAGAATAACCAGTCCCGCGTAAACTATTATCACAAATCCGCACAGCAAAATAATGCGAAGCGAATCGTTCATAACGGGAGCTTTGAAAAGTGAATTTACTTTACGGGCAATCTCTCCCTGTAAAGGTTTTTTACTTACCACTAAGTCATGACGCTTGTCGAGCAGCCATGCAAGCGTGAGAATAAGAGCAAACTTCGCAACGTCGGACGGCTGAAGCTGCATACCGCCGAGGTAGACATAGCGGTGGGTGCCGTTTGAATCCTCCATCACAAGTGCAAGACCCAAAAGCCCCCATGAAAGAAGTGTGCCGAGAACGGCGCCGGGAAATTCAAGCGCACGGTAGTTAAGCCGCGAAATAACGAGCATCAGCACACCTCCGACAGCCACGCCGAAAAGCTGATTTTTGAAATAAGTTGCGGGGTCTCCGTTTTTTGAATAATGGGCGGCATAGACATATGTCGCAGAATAAAGCATCGTAAGACCGACAACGATGATAGCGACAAGAAACACAAAAAACAGAATGTCAAAGCTGCCGGACGCAAAAAGTCCGCCCTTGTCTTTAACGTATTTTTTTGCTCTGTCGATTAAAGACATCATAATACCTCCCTTGTTTTCTGTAAAGTCTTTGTACTTTACATATCTCTGCCGAACCAAACAAGTGCAAGTGCGGCAAGACCTCCCACCGTGCCTATAAGAGAGAACACGGTGCATATTTTTTTCTCACTCCAGCCGCAAAGCTCATAATGGTGATGAATGGGCGCCATCTTAAAAAGACGCTTGCCGTTGTGCGTTTTAACATATGCGATTTGCAAAAGATCGGAACCGAACTCCATAACGTAAACCACGGCGATAAGCACTATTATCCAAGGCATATCAAGTGTAAACGCAAAAGATGCCACCATGCCGCCGAGGAACAGCGAACCGACATCGCCCATCATCACTCTTGCGGGATTACGGTTCCAGACAAAGAACCCGATAAGAGCACCGAGGAGAGCACAGCAGACAATGCTTAGCCCCGTAAGCTGTCTCAAAGCCGCTGTTATTGCAAAGAAAACACATATAACGGATGTAACGCTCGAACAAAGGCCGTCAACACCGTCCGTAAAATTTGCGGCGTTGACCGTACAATAAATTGCAATTATTCCGATGAACCAGAAAAGAAATGTGTTTTTATAAATGCCGATATACGGAATCCACATAAAGTCTACGCCGGCAAATTTTGCAAGCGTAAAAAGATAAGCCACGGCAACCGCAAGCTGCATGACCGTTTTTTGCAGCTCCGTAAGTCCGAGATTTCTCTTTTTCACTACCTTTATGTAGTCATCGATAAATCCTATAAAGCTGTTGGCAGCCGCAAAAATTATTCCCGAAAATATTTTTGTGAGAATTACGTCGGACTGCATTTCGCGACCCTTTACAAGGAGACATCCGCCCATAATCTTATCCGTAACAAGCACGACCGTCAGGCTTGCGGCAAAACCGAGAATAAACAGAAAGCCGCCCATGGTGGGAGTCCCCTGTTTTTTCTTGTGCCACGACGGGCCTATGTCAAGAATCGTCTGACCGAATTTCAGCTTATGGAGAAACGGTATCAGACCGAAACCGGACAGATATGAGACGGCAAAGCCCACGGCTATGCTCAATCCAACGGCAACCCATATATTCATTTATATCAATCCTTTCAAAATACGTCGGAATTATTTATATGCAATATATCTTTCACGGCTTCGGCATCGCTGAAATGAACCGAAATTCCGTTTGCGGTCTGTGTTGTCTCATGCCCTTTGCCCGCGATAAGCACCGTATCTCCGCACGAAGCTTTTTTGAGCGCAAGCTCTATCGCCCTGCGTCTGTCCGGCTCTTTGAACAAAAATGTCTTATTCTTTATTCCCGCCGCAATATCGGAGATTATTTTTTCCGGCTCCTCCGAACGGGGATTGTCGGAAGTCAGAATAACGCTGTCGCTCATCGAAGCCGCCGTTCTGCCCATAACGGGACGCTTCGTGGCATCGCGATCGCCGCCGCATCCGAACACCGTTATTATTTTGCCGCCGGTGCTCTCGCGAAGTGCGGAAAGCACCGCACCCATTGCTTCGGGAGTATGCGCAAAATCGACACAAACCCTGATTCCTTCGGGCGACATTATCATTTCACTGCGCCCGTTCACAGACGGCAGCCTGCACAAAGCAGCGGCAGCGGTACCTATATCGATTCCCGACATCATGCATGCCGACGCTGCGCACAGCGAATTATAAACACCGATTTTTCCGGGCGCGGACACAGTGACACGCTCCAATCGCGAGCCGTCAAACAGAATGAACGATGTTCCGCCCCTGCCGTCGGGCTTTATATTTCGCGCGGAATAATCCGCAAGATTTGCACCCGCGCCGTATAGTCTGCAGCCTTTGCCCGCAGCTGCGGTGAACTCGTCGCGATAGGCATCGTCGGCATTGACAAGTCCGGCACGCGCAATAGAAAAAAGCTTTTTCTTCGCATCGGCATAGTCCCTCACGGTTTTGTGGTAGTCGAGGTGGTCGTGCCCTATGTTTGTGAGAACGGCAAGATCGAACTCCGCGCAGTCCACTCTGCACTGGTCGAGTGCCTGTGAGGAAACCTCAGCCGCGCAAACTTCACAGCCGCTGTCGGCAGTCTTTTTAAGCTCCGAAAAAAAAGTAAAACTGTCGGGTGTTGTCCGCTCCGACGGCACACGTCCGTCGCCGCAATCCCAGCCTAAAGTACCGATCACTCCGCACTTTTTACCCGCGAACATCATGATATGGCGGATATATTCCGCAGTGGTCGTTTTTCCGTTTGTGCCCGTGATGCCGATAAGCTTAAGCCGCCTGTCGGGTCTGCCGAAGAACGCACGGCTCAAAGCGCACACGGCTTTCCGCGCGTCGGGAACTCTCACATATCCCGGCATATTCAGGTCTTCCTCACCGACAACGAGTGAAGCGCCCTTTGCGGCAGCTTCAAAAGCCTTTAAATGTCCGTTATAGTTTTTGCCGTTTACACATACAAATATGCTCCCGGGCACAACTGAATCCGATTCTTCGGTGACAAGCGTTATTTCGGCATCGGCGACAACGTCGGCTGAAATGCCGAGCTCGGACAAAACAAGCAGTTCAGAAAGCTTCAAAACAGATACCTCCGTATATAGTACATAATACCCGTTTCCGTCTCTTTCACACACCTTCGACAGTCGAGCCGAAGACCGACCGCCGACAAAAAATATTATTTATCAGTCGTGTACACCGCTCGTCGTTCTGAAATAGACCGTTACCACGGTACCGATATCGACTTCCGTGTCTTTTTCTTTATCCTGCTTGTAAGCCGCAACACCCGCGGACTCCGAAGCGGAACCGGAAATTTTGACATTCAGACCGCTGCTCACGGCGACCCTGTTTGCTTCGCTCACCGTCATGCCCGTAAAATCGGGAACCTTAACTTTTTCCGCAGACGTTCCGCTGTCGGTGTACACTGCGACAAAACCGTTGACAGGTGTAGCCTTGCCTTCTTCGGGACTCTGCGAAATAACGTTTTCGCCGCTGCCTATAACACGCACCGTATACCCGTCGGCTTCAAGCGTCTTCTTTGCGTCCTCAACCGTGCTGCCCACAACATTGGGGGTGGATACGGTCATCGCCGCAAGCTCATCGTCGCTGTAAACGGGAGCAACGCCGCGGTATTTAAGCACTTTTTCAAATACTTCACCCGCAACGGGAGCGGCAATAACGCCGCCGGAGTAGTTTGCGCCCTGCGGCTCGTCGATTATGATAACAACCGAAATATCGGGATCGTCATACGGGGCAAAGCCGGAAAATGAAGCAATATATGCTTTGTCGGCACGGTTCAGCTTTTCGGATGTACCCGTCTTGCCTGCCACCTTATATCCGGGAACATAAGCGTTTTTACCGGTGCCGTCCTTGACGACAAGGCTCATATAGTACGCAACGGTAGACGCCGTGCTTTCGGAGATGACCTGACGTCTCACAACGGGCGTCGTTTCTTTGACTGTATTCCCGTTTTTGTCGGTCTGTTTTTTGACGACATACGGCCGCATAAGCTTGCCGCCGTTGCCTATCGCGCTTACCGCGGTTACTATCTGAAGCGGTGTTACGGATATCGACTGACCGAACGATGCACTTGCAAGGTCGGACGCGGTAAACGAATCCTCCGGATCATGATATGTTATTCCCGCTGTCGGCTTCATATCGCCCGAGCTGTCAACGCCCGTTTTTTCGGTAAAGCCGAACGCATCGAAGTATTTATAATACAGCTCCGTGCCCATCTTCTGTCCGACAAAAACGGAGAAGCAGTTACACGAATTTATAAGCAGCTTTGAGGGTGTTTCCACCCCGTGTCCCGTAGTGTAATAGTCCTTTATTGTTCTGCCCGCCGCCTGAATGGTTCCCGTACAGTTGTATGTTGTTTCGGGAGTTATAACGCCCTCCTCCAGTGCGCCGGACACAAGAAAGACCTTGTAGACCGAACCGGGATGATAAAATGCCGAAAACGACTTGTTTATCCACTGCTCGCTTCTTGCGGCGCCTTCGGGATCGGCTTTCTGCTCGTCGGTTCCGTTTTCCTTAAAGTATTCGATAAGCTCCGGATACAGCACGTCATAGGGCGAGTTGGGGTCGTAGTCGGGCAGGTTCGCCTCGGCAAGCACCGCGCCCGTTTTCGTCTCCGTCACGATTCCGTAAACGTTTTTGGCGTTCGTCTCCTTAAGCGCGGTTTTCAGTGCATCCTGCAAAATAGTCTGAATCTCGGAATCGATCGCAAGCACAAGATTTACTCCCTCGCTCGGTTCATAGGTTTCCTCATGTGAATTGGGCATTTCGGACTGTACTCCGTTTTTGGCGGTGATAATGCGTCCGTTTGTGCCTGTCAGCACATCGTCGTAGTAGTATTCGAGTCCGAACAGACCGTTTCCGTCCGTTCCCGTGAAGCCCATAAGCGTCGACGCAAGCTCCGAGTTTGGATAATAGCGTTTTGTATCGGGATCCATAAATATAACATTTCCGAGTTTATACTCTTTTATGTATGAAAGCAGCTCGTTGCGCTGCGCAAGCTCCACCTTGCCCTTTACCTTATAATAACCGTATTTCGAACGCTCCGTTATCTCCGTTTTAAGTTTTTCGGCATCAACGCCCAGTATGCTTGCAAGCCCGTTGACAACAAGGTTTTTGTTGCCCTGCTTCACCTTGCCGTCGCTGCCGACGGTATCGTCGGTAACTCTGCTCGGATTGACATACACAAGCCACACCGATGCGCTCTGTGCGAGAATATTCATATTACTGTCGTATATTGTGCCTCTGTTTGCTTCCACGGATGTTACGCTCAGCTGCTGATTTTCAGCCTTTTCGCGGTATTTTTCCGCTCCGAACACGGAAAGATAAAGCACGCGAAAAACACACGCGCCCATTCCTACCGCGGCAATAAGCGCAAACACGATTATCCCTCTGCGTGCAGTAAGGCTCAAACTGTTCATTTTTCTGTTTTCTTCACCGCTCATTTTGCACACCTCCGTTTAGATTTCCGGAAATAAACGCGGGGGTTGCCGCATTCAGAGCAGAAAATCGGCATTGTTTGCCGTCCCGTCGGGACAGAAACAAAAAACGACCTGAAAAGCAATTCCCGCATAACGGTTTCTCGGCACGCGGTGCCGCGGCACTTTACCGTGCCATCCGACCGTTATTCTGCTTTTCGGTCTGCGCTGAATGCGACAGCCCCAAAAGAAAATCCTTTAATAAGATATGTTTCTTTTTCCGTTCATATGCGCTGTCAGTTTTTGCTGTCGGCAGCCGCTTTTTTATCCGCTTCGCCCTTAACCGAAAGCGCGGACAGCACCTGCGACTGCGACGAATAGAGAACCTTGTCGCCACCCGAGAGATCGACGCATTTCACCTGATATTTTTCAGCCTTTGTCATGCCGAGTATCTTCGTGGCATAGTTATCCACCGCGCCGATGCTTGTTATGCCGTTAAGCTCCGAATTAAGGCGAATGCTTTCGCTCTTTGCTATTTTTATTTTCTGCTCAACCGCGTTTATTTCGCGGAAAAGCTCATACTGCCGGGTAAGCGCACTGATTTGAAGACTCAATGCAAAAAAAACAACCGCAAGAAAAAACACCGCACCCGCCGCCCTGACGGCATTCTGTCTTGTTTCGACTTTTACTTGTTTTTTGCTTTTTGACGCAACCTTTTTTATGGGAGCGGTATGCTTTTTCGGTTCGGCGGCTCTTCCGGGTGCGGCGGCTGAAAAGTGTGCCGCAGCATGCGCAGCCGATGAACGTGCCGAAGAAGAACGCGCGGACTGTGCGCGAGGCGACGGTGTACGCTCGTGTGTTTCAAAAAGATCAAACGCATATGCGGTCGAATCGTTATATCCTGTCATTTTCCTGCTCCCTTTTTCTGTCCTTTTATGCCGCATTCAAAGCGGTTTTTTTCTTCTCCGCTGCCTTTATCGGACAAAATCTCCGGTTTTTCGTCAATACCTGTCCGAAGCGGATTTTTCTATATATAATGTAATATAACAGTTATTTCAGTTTTATAATACTGCGCAGACGCGCACTGCGCGAACGCGGATTTTCTTCAAGCTCTTTGTCGCTCGGAACCGCCGATTTGAATTGCAG
>OMRJ01000024.1 GCA_900313475.1 uncultured Eubacteriales bacterium
GCCGAATTTTGTAACATCTTTTTTCTCGGGTAAAATGCAGCAGGGAAGTTCGCGGTAGATATCATACTGCTCCTCGCGGTCGTCAACATCGCACTCAAGGTCATGATTGCCCAACACGAATGAAAACGGAATTTCGGCTTCGGCGTATGGCTTTGTGATGCGCAGCAGTGTGCGTTTAATATCTTTGCGTGTTTTACCTGTCGCATTGTCGCCCATTAAAATAACAAGGTCAGGTTTTTCCGCTTCGACTGCGGCGTATTGCAGAGCAAGATAGTCGCTGTATTTTTTTTCTTCTTCTTTGTCGTTGTCGACAGTGTGCTCGTGAGGGTCGCCTACAAGCATTATCTTAAATTTACCGTTTGTAAAATGCAGTTTTTTCATAAAAACCTCCGTAGGAAAAGAATATTTCACTTTTTTATGTCAATAATACAGTCATAGTATTAAAGAGGTGATAAAAATGCTGGATAGAATTGCACTTATTTTAACTATTATCGGCGCGTTGAACTGGGGCTCAATCGGACTTTTTAAGTTTGACATAGTCGGTTGGATATTCGGCGGACAGTCCGCTGTTATCAGTCGGATAATATTCACAATAGTAGCTGTCGCCGGAATATGGTGCATTTCACTGTTGTTCAGAAACAACGAAGTGCTTTCAAAAGAGACAGCATAATTTCGGCTCGGATTCTTTTCCGAAAAGCCGCGTCTGCACAGTCGTTTACCGACAGGCGGATGCGGCTTATTATTATTTCAATGCGTTGAGCAGTGCTTCGGTTTTGTCGATCTTTTCCCACGGAAGATCAAGATCTGCGCGACCGACCTGACCGTAAGCGGAGAGATTTTTGTAGATAGGACGGCGAAGGTCAAGCTTGTCAATAATTGCAGCCGGGCGAAGATCGAAAACCTTTGTTATAACTTCCGAAATCTTTTCATCGGGTAGCTTTCCCGTTCCAAAGGTATCGACAAGCACAGACACGGGTTTTGCAACACCTATCGCATAGGCAAGCTCTACCTGGCATTTTTTTGCAAGACCTGCGGCGACAATATTTTTTGCAACGTATCTTGCGGCATAAGCAGCCGAACGGTCAACCTTTGTCGGGTCTTTGCCCGAAAAAGCACCGCCGCCGTGGCAGGCATAGCCGCCGTAGGTATCAACAATTATTTTTCTTCCCGTAAGTCCGCTGTCTCCTGCGGGACCGCCGACAACAAATCTTCCGGTCGGATTTATGAACATTTTTGTGTTTTCATCAATAAGATTGGCGGGAACCGTAGGAAGAATGACCAGATTGATCATATCCTCTTTAAGTCTTTCCTGAGTGACATTTTCATTGTGCTGAGTCGAGAGTACAATCGCATCAATGCGAACCGGACGGTCGCCGTCATATTCGACTGTCACCTGTGTTTTGCCGTCGGGACGAAGATAATCAACAACTCCGTTTTTGCGAACAGCTGCAAGTTTTTTTGCGAGTGCGTGGGCAAGAGATATCGGCAGAGGCATGAGCTCGTCCGTTTCGTCACAAGCGTAGCCGAACATCATTCCCTGGTCGCCGGCACCGTTAAGATTATACACATCTTCTTCGCCGTTTTTCAGTTCAAGAGAACGGCTGACACCCATGTCGATGTCGGGCGACTGTTTGTCAAGAGTGCAGAGCACCGCGCATGTGTTACCGTCAAATCCGGCATCGGGACTGTTGAATCCCGTTTCGCAAATTGCTTTTCTGACAACAGCAGGAATATCAATATTTGCCGTTGAGGAAATTTCACCCATCACCATGCACATTCCTGTAGTGCAAACCGTTTCGCATGCAACGCGTGACTGAGGATCCTGTTCAAGGAGTGCGTCGAGAACGCTGTCGGAAACACGGTCGCAGACCTTATCGGGATGACCTTCCGTAACAGATTCAGATGTAAAAAAGTGTTTTGCCATTTTGTTTTTCCTCCGAAAAATACCGTGCGATATAAAGAAAGTCCGGTTGAGATTGCAACAAAAAAAAGCTCACGGAAACCGCGAGCCTGAATGACCTTATCTCTCGGTATCACCGTCGGACTTGGCACCTTGCATAACGCAGGTTGCCGGGCTTCACAGGGCCGTTCCCTCAGCCGCTCTTTATAAGGAGATATGAAATTTGTAGATATTATAAAACAAAGAAAGATATTTGTCAAGAGTTCAGTTGTTCAGTCATCGGAAAAATTGGTTTTTTTAAGTATATTTTTTAACGGCAAAAAAATCACTGCGCAAGCGAATGCATTTATTGCTCCTTTTATAAGGTTGAACGGTACGATAACAGGCAGCATCATCTCTTTTACAGCCTGTACCGGTACACCGAGATACATCGGTGTAAAAATAAGGTTGAGCGGAATCATCAGTGCCGCTGTGGCTACAGCCGATATCGCAAGACCGATTACAAAAAACAGTTTGCTGTTTTTCTTTTTCTTTCCGAGAGTGTAAAATAAATAGGTTATAATCAGAAATAAACTGCTTGATAAAAAGTGCATCACAAAGCCTTCCCATGAGCTTGCTGCGCTTACTGTCAGCGACTGCACAAGTGCTTCTGCCGCGAGAATGATTACACCGGACGGTATTCCGAACAAAAGCGTCGCAATAATAACAGGAATATCACCCATGTCGTATTCGAGAAATTTTGCAGACGGCAGAAGCGGGAATCGAACGATGAGCATCAATACGATTGCCAATGCCGTGAGCATTGCTTTTTGAACAAGCTGTAATGTTTTTTTTCTGTTTGTTTCCATTGAAACCGCCTCCGAAAATAAAAAATCCCGTGCTGAAAAACACGGGACGCAACAGTAAATTTATGCAGTTCTTCTTTCATCCGGACTGTACCGTCGGTACCGGAATTGCACCGGTTCAGCTTTCGCTCGCGGACTTTCACCGCCGGTGGGGAATTGCACCCCGCCCCGAAGATATTTACTTTACGTTTATTATATTATTACTTTACTGTTGATTTGTCAACAGTTTTTTTGTATAATAAAAAAGAGAATGTGCGGAGCAAAAAATCAGAGAAACACGCGAAGAAAAAGGATGGATTTTTATGGCGGGACAACAGAATTCAAAAAAAAAGCTTTTATATATAAAAGATATTCTTGAAAAATATTCGGACGAAAAACATGTCATGAATTCTGCGGATATTCTTTCAAAGCTTGAGTTTCAGTACGGTATTCAGTGTGAGAGAAAATCGCTTTACAGTGATATTGATGTTTTGGAATCATACGGCGTCGATATAGTTAGAACGAGAACGCCTCGGAACGGATTTTTTGTAGGAACACGTAAGTTTGAACTTGCCGAAATACGCTTGCTGTGCGATGCCGTTCAGGCAGCCGATTTTATAAGCAAATCAAAAACAAAACGTCTTGTCGAGAGA
>OMRJ01000096.1 GCA_900313475.1 uncultured Eubacteriales bacterium
GCGAAACACCGATTTGCGACGCAATAAATTTATCAAGCCTTATTTTTTTACTCAAACAGTTTCACCGTCAAATCCCGTCATATATCCGTCGGCACCGATACAGTGAATATCACCGCCGATTATTTTGCCGCCGTAAACAAAAACAACTGCAACGACATCTGTTCTGTCTTTACATGCGACACGGTATGTGTATTTTGTAACGGTCTTTCCCGCAAATTCGGTAAGATCAAATCCTTGTTTTTTTTGCAGCTCGTTGTATTCCTTCACGGTTTCCGAAAAATCGTGAGCAAGAAGCGTAGTCTCTATGCTCTGCGGTTTTTTATCACTCAATTTAACTTTTTTGTCCCGTAAAAAAGAAACACACACGGCATTTAGCTCCGAAGGCTTTTCGCCGGAACGCGATGCCCGGAATGCTATAGCGACTGCAATAAGACAAATCGCGGAAAATACGGATATTGCATAAAATATAATTTTTTTTCTCTTAAAAGTTGCGTACATAAACAAACACCTCGCACAATATATATGCGAGGTAAAATGTCTGTATAACCTCCGACTCAAATCGGCTTCTTTCGGCGAACGACTGCCGCAACCGGCGCACCGATTTTTCCGTCGGATTCAATCAGGACTGCTTTGTAGTTGCGGATTTAAGCTGCTGCGATGCAATTCTGACCTTGTTGAGACTCTTTGTAAAATCATCAATGCTCTGCGAGAGAATTTCGTCGCTCTCGTTCATAATAGTATCCACGAAGCTTGTCGCTCCGTTGCGAAGCTCCGTTGCCCATTTCTGCGCATTGTCAACAATCTCATTTGAATTTGCTTTTGCGCGTTCAATAATATCGGAAGCCTGTTTTTTCGCATCCGCTACGATCTCCGCCGCATTAACCTGGGCATTACGCGTGATCTCATGTTCTTCAACGAGCTTGCGCGCCTGAATTTCAGCCTGATTTATCTTGCGTTCGGCTGCATCCTGCGCCTGTGCAAGAATCACTTTGCGTTCCGCCGCAATCTTGCGTGCCTGAATAACTTCATCGGGCATGCTGATTTTAATGTCTGCAATGATAGAGCGAATCGCTTCTGCATCGACTCTGACCTTGTCACCGACAAGAGAGCGTTTGCCTTCTTCAAGAATGTCTTCAATCTGTCCAAGTAAATCTTCAATGCTCATTTTATATTTCACCTTTCTCTTAATTCTCTGATCCTGTCTATTATATCCTGCTTTATAGCCGAAGGAACGAAATCGGAAATGTCACCGCCGAAAGAGCCGACCTCTTTAACAAGGCTTGAGCTTAAGAACATATATTCCGTATCGGTGACCATGAATATCGTTTCAATGTCGCTTGCGAGTTTTTTATTGGTAAGAGCCTGTTTGAATTCGTCCTCGTAATCCGAAAGAACCCGAAGCCCCTTTACTATTGCAACTGCTCCTTTTTTCACTGCGTATTCGGCAAGGAGACCGTCATGAAACTCAACCTCGACATTCGGTATATGAGACGTGCTGCGCTTAATGAAATCCACCCGTTCGGACGGAGTAAACATTCCGCCGCTTTTTTTGGAATTCATCAAAACAAGCACAATAACTCTGTCGAACATTTTTGCCGTACGGCGAATTATATCGAGATGTCCTACCGTAACCGGATCAAAACTGCCCGGACAAATTGCCAATGAAGCCATTTATTCTACCTCCGCGGTATTTTTGTTACGGTACAGCGTAATTTTAATTGATGAATATTTATATGTTTTTGCTGCAGTAAAACCACCGAATCCGTCGGGGAGAGCCTCATCGGATTTGGTTTCGCAGATAACGACCGCTCCGCGTTCAAGCAGATCGGGCAAAAGCTCAAAAACTCTCGGTATAAGTCCGTTGTGATAAGGCGGGTCGAGAAAAACTATTCCGAATTTTTGTCCGCATCTACGAAGATAATCAAGCGAATCACCGGAAATAACGGTTGCGCGATCCGTAAAACCGACAGCCGAGACATTCTGCCTTACGGCATCGAGACTTTTTCTTGAGTTGTCAACAAACACGACATGTTCCGCACCTCGGCTCAACGCTTCAATCCCCATCTGACCGCTTCCGGCAAAAAGATCGAGCATTCGCCGTCCTTCAATCTCGAACTGAATAATATTAAAAACGGATTCCTTTACCTTATCGGTGGTGGGACGCACGTCAAATCCGTCCGGCGCAATAAGTTTCCGTCCCCCCGCAGAGCCGCTGACAACTCGCATAAACAACCTCCGATAAAAAGCGGTAACACACCGCAGGAATACAAACAAAAAAAATATCTCTTGTTATTATCACACTAATACACGGTGTTTGTCAACATTTTTTTCGAGATTAACCGAAGATAACATTATTTTTTATGCAATTATACATAAAACTATCTTATTTTTCTGCATTATTAAAAAATTTGATTACACTTTCGGTTGCGGGAGCGGTCATTCCGGGAACAGAAATAAGCTCACGGTAATCGGCCTGAGATATCGCGGAAACGGTTTTGAAACGCTGTATCAGCGCTTTTGCGCGTGTTTTTCCTATGCCGTCAATTGAGCAGAGAACCGATTCGAAAGAGTTCTTTTTTCGCAGATTCCGGTGATACGAAATCGCATATCTGTGAACCTCCTCCTGAATTTCGGATACAAACGAAAAAACACTCCGTGTATCTTTTATCGCAACCTCACCGCCCTCGGAGGTTATTGCGCGTGTTCTGTGCTTGCCGTCTTTTACCATTCCGAACAGGGGAACATCAAAATCGCGGCTGAGCATTACTTCTCTGACAGCCGTCACCTGACCTAATCCTCCGTCCAAAAGAATCAGGTCGGGCTTTACTCCGAAGCCCTCCGACTCCCCTTCATTTGTGTAATATTCGTTTATTCTCCTGTTTATCACTTCGGCAAGCGAACGGAAATCATCCTGTCCTTCAAATGACTTTATCATAAAGCGTCTGTATGATTTTTTTAACGGTCTGCCGTCTTTATACACTATCATGCCGGCGACATTTTCATGACCCGACGTATTTGAAATATCGTAAGACTCAATATACTGCGGATAATTTTCAAGTCCGAGCATTTCCTGTAATTCAAGAAGAACCGCACGGGTTCTGTCATCGCTCGTCAATATCCGCGACAGCTTCTGCATAGCGTTATTTTTCGCCATATCCACAACAGCGGCGTTTTCACCTGCAAGAGGACAAACTATCTTAACGCGTTTTTTCTTTATTTGCGAAAGATATTTTTCAGTGTCTTCTTTCTCGAAAAAATCACAGTCAACGCATATCTGTGCGGGAATGCTATCGCCTGACGAATAATAAGAACACAGTATCTCCGGATATTCCGCGCTCGGCTCGTCAATTCGGTCAACGACAAAGGTTTTTGTGTCCGTAAGTGCTCCGCCCCTGAAAGAAAGAACACATACCGCACTTTTATTGCCGGTTCCCGCAATACCGAAAACATCCTGTTCATCCGTTTTTACGGAGACAACATGCTGTTTCTGAGACACCTTTTCGACGGCTCTGATTCTGTCACGAAGCTTTGCCGCTTTTTCAAATTCAAGCGCTTCGGAAGCGTTGCTCATTTCGGAATACAGTTTTTTCAGATATTCCGTCTTTCCTCCTAAAATAAATCGGACGGCATCGTCGACATTTGCGTCGTATTCCTTTTGAGAGATTGCACCGCTGCACGGTGCGGAGCAAAGCTTTATATGATAGTTGAGACAGGGACGGTTTTTTCTGCTGATATCACGCGGAAAAACACGTCCGCAGTGAGCTAACTTAAAAATATCAAGAGCCTGACGTACGGCAGCAGCGGAATTTTCGGAGCTTGTAAAAGGTCCGTAATATGTTGCGCCGTCATCCGTTTTTTGCTTGACCGCACTGATTTTTTTCCACACTCCGCGCGTCACCTTGACATAGCTGTAGCCCTTGTCGTCTTTAAGAAGGATATTGTATTTGGGCTTATGCAGTTTAATAAGATTGCATTCGAGAACAAGCGCCTCAAATTCGCTGTTGACGACAATATAATCAAAGTCGCTGACATTTTCAACCATTTTACAAATCTTGCGCGTATGATTGTTTTGTGAACCGAAATATTGAGACACTCTGTTGCACAGAGTTTTTGCCTTACCGATATATATAATGTTACCGCCGGAGTCTTTCATAATATAGAC
>OMRJ01000003.1 GCA_900313475.1 uncultured Eubacteriales bacterium
GCTTCTGATTTGGAGAGGCTTTGTAATAGGGATAAATTCACCCGACCGCTACGGCGCGCTTGTCGCAATGGGTATAGCGTTCCAGCTCGGCATTCAGGTCATTCTGAATATCGCGGTCGCGACGGATTCGATTCCCAATACCGGCATTTCGCTGCCGTTTTTCAGCTACGGCAGAACATCTATGATAATGAACATGGTAGAAATGGGCTTTTTGCTGAGCATTTCGCGCTCGTCAAGAATAAAAAAACGTGTTTGACGCGGAGGATATTTTATGAGAGTAATTTTTGCCGCAGGCGGCACCGGCGGACATATTAATCCGGCGCTTGCCGCCGCACAGGAGCTGCGCAGACGCATGCCGGATGCAGCGATACTGTTCGTGGGGACAGCCGAAAAAATGGAGTCAAAGCTTGTCCCTAAAGCGGGCTTTGACTTTAAAACAATTAAAATTTCCGGTTTTCAGCGCTCTTTTGCGCCGGAGGACATAATTCATAACCTCGGCACGCTTCGCCGACTTCTTTTCGTCACGGGTCAATGCAAACGGATAATAGATGAATTTAAACCCGATGTCGTCGTCGGCTTCGGCGGCTACGTCAGCGGTCCCGTTGTCAGAACCGCGCATAAATGCGGCATAAAAACCGCTGTTCATGAACAAAATGCTTTTCCCGGGAAAACAAATACAGCACTCTCAAAATATGCCGATGCGGTGATGCTTACCTCCGAAAACGCCGAAAAATATCTCAAAAGCGCGGCAAAGCCCATTCTCACAGGGCTTCCCGTCAGAAAAGAGCTTCTTTGTGCCGACAGAACCGAAGCGCGCAAAAAGCTCGGTATCACCGACGGTGCGGCGGTTGTTCTTTCGACCGGCGGAAGCCTCGGCGCCGAATCGATAAACAACGTCATGTGCGACGTTATACCGCATTTCAAAGGAGACAACAGACTGTTTTTTGTTCACGGCTACGGGCAGCTCGGCAGGTTTGTCCCCGATAAGCTTCGTGAAAAGGGGCTTGATCCGGAAAATATACCCAACGCGCGCGTGAGCGAATATATTTTTGATATGGCGGACTGCATGGCGGCTGCCGATCTCATAATAAGCCGTGCGGGGGCAAGCTCTCTCGCCGAGATTGAAGCACTCGGTAAAACGTCGCTGCTTGTCCCGTCGCCGTATGTTTCCGAAAACCATCAGTACCATAATGCGATGGCTCTTGCGGAAAAGGAGGCGGCAATAGTTATCGAACAAAAGAACCTGACGAGCGAAAAGGTAATCGGTGTCATAACCGAGCTTGCAGAAAATCCGAAAAAATTCAAACGGATAGGCGACAATGCCCGGAATCTTGCCGTTGTCGATGCTCAGAAAAAGATATGTGACATTATTGTGTCACTTGCGGAACAATAATCAAAAAAGAAAATTCGGTAACGCAATAATGATTCTTTTCATAGGATATTATAGGTTTATCCTTACGAAAGGGTGTTATTGAGTATGTGTAAATATGTTATTGAGGGTGCTCACAGGCTTTACGGCAGCGCCGAAATTCACGGTGCGAAAAACAGTGCTCTCCCGATTCTTGCCGCGTCTATAGTCTGTAAAGGAATGAATGTCATTCATAACTGTCCCGAACTGTCGGATATTGACGCAACGGTAAATATTTTACGCCATCTCGGCTGTACGGTCAGGCGTGAAAATGACACTGTTACCGTTGACAGTTCCGTCATTACGCAAAACGGAATACCGGATGATTTAATGCGGGAAATGCGTTCGTCCGTTATTTTTCTCGGCGCAATACTGTCACGCACGGGAGAAGTGACGCTTTCGACGCCCGGCGGTTGTGAGATAGGGCTTCGCCCGATAGATATTCATCTTGACGGTATCGAAAAGCTCGGCGCGGAGGTTTTGTCCGAATACGGACTCGTAAAATGCCGTACAAACGGCAGGCTTCACGGTACAAAAATAAATCTTTCGTTTCCGAGCGTCGGCGCAACGGAAAATATTATGATTGCGGCTGCAACGGCAGACGGTGTTACCGTGATAACAAACGCGGCGCGCGAGCCGGAGATCAGTGATCTGGCAGATTTTCTCAACAGAGGCGGCGCACGGATAGCCGGCGCGGGAGAAAGCACGATAGTCATAGAGGGAGTGCGCGAACTGACGGGAGCGGAGCATACAGTCATTCCCGACAGAATAGTCGCCGCAAGCTATCTGGCGGCTGCGGCATGCACGGGCGGCAGTGTGGAGCTCTCAAACGTGATTCCCGCGCATCTTGAACCTGTACTCAACGTGTTTGAGGAGAGCGGCTGCCGTGTGGACGTGAACGGACGCAAGCTTGTGCTCAACGCGCCTAACAGATTGAAAAACGTTAAAATGATACGCACGATGCCTTATCCCGGTTTTCCTACGGATATTCAGGCTCCGGTTGCCTCAATGCTCACACTTGCGCGTGGGACTTCGCTTATCGTAGAAACCATTTTCGAAAGCAGATATAAATATATCGGCGAATTGGTGCGCTTCGGCGCAAAAATAAATGTTGACGGCAGGATGGCTGTCATTGAGGGAGTGCCGTCACTTCACGGCGCATCGGTTGTTTCACCCGATCTTCGCGGCGGAATGGCTCTCATTATCGCGGGACTTGCCGCAGAGGGTACAACGGTTGTAGAGGATGACGGTCATATAGACCGGGGATACGAATTTCCCGAACGCGTACTTTCAAAGCTAAACGCAAAAATTAAAAGGACAGATCAAGATGACTGAAAAAAACAGACGTAGCGGCATGCATGCCGCGCCTGTAAACAGGGGAAGCGAACTAAAACGAAGCTCCGGGAAACGCAAGAAAAAAAAGAGAAGGCGCGATGCCTTTATCATAGTGTGCGCGCTTTTGCTGCTCGCGTCGGTCGGCGCGGCATTTTCGCTGAAATTTCTTTTTAAAACGGAGTCGATAGCAGTCGAAAACAGCGCCGAACGTTATTCCGACGAGAGCATTCTCGAATCAGCGGGGATAAAAACGGGCGTCGGTCTGTTTGATTTCAGCGCCGAAAAAGCAGCCCGAAAGGTCGAAAAACAGCTTCCTTACATCGGAAAGTGCACGGTTAAGCGGCGTTTGCCGGACACCGTTGCCGTCACTGTCGAATACACCCGCCCCGCAATGGCAGCGCAAACTGCAGGCGGCTATATTCTCATCGACAAAAACGGCAAAGTGCTGGAACAGGTTTCAACACTCCCCGCCGATTATATCGCGGTGCTCAAAGGCGTGTCCGTTACGGGCGGCGTTCCGGGTGAAACGGTGGCGGTAGAGGGTGAAAACGTGCTGCAGTATATTTCGGAGCTTGCCTGCGCATTCGATGAGAACGGAATAAAAAACATAACGGCATATTCGATTTCCGAAAACGGCGACATTACGGCAGAAATAGACTATGTCACCGACCTGAAGCTCGGCACGCTTTCAAAAGCGCCGTCAAAGGTGCGTTTTGCAAAAGAAGTGCTTGCCGACAATTCCGCTTCTCCCGCGGACGGCGACAGAACCGTAATAGATATTACCGAGGGCACAAAGGCATACGTGCGTTCGCAAAAGGCAATTGATGCCGCAAGCGAAGCCGCAAGCATTGCCGAAGCCTCAGATATCGCCGGAACAAAACCCGATGTGCCGGCATCGCTGCCCGAAACGGCGGAAGACTGACGGAGAGCCGAGCCCATTTGTCAATTAAAAAGCTTTGCAGGTTAATAAGAAACGGGAAATAAACGGTGTAAAGTCGCGGGACTTTACAAATGTTTTTTGTAAAGTAAAATTGCTTTACATTCTTAACCGAAAAGGCGTTTTTTCCCTGCGCCGATCCGATGATGTTTATTAAAAAAATCAAAATATTGTATTTCTTCTTGAAATTCGCAAATGAATATGATACTATATGATAAATTGTTGAAAATCAGCGTTTCTATCAAGAACACGGAGGTTTATAAATATGGCTTTTGAAATGTCAACCGAATATGATGTTGTTACTCAGATAAAGGTTGTCGGCGTAGGCGGCGGCGGCGGAAACGCAGTTAACCGCATGGTGGAGTCGAACGTACAGGGTGTTGAGTTTATCGCCGTCAACACCGATAAGCAGGTGCTTATCAGTTCAAAGGCAACCACAAAAATTCAGATAGGCGAAAAGGTCACACAGGGTCAGGGCGCAGGTTCCAAACCCGAAATAGGCAAAAAAGCAGCCGAGGAGAGCATGGAAGCTCTCAACGAAGCGCTTGCCGGCACCGACATGGTGTTTATTACCGCAGGCATGGGCGGCGGCACAGGCACGGGCGCAGCTCCCGTTATCGCGCAGCTTGCAAAGGATAAGGGTATACTTACCGTAGGCATTGTCACAAAGCCTTTTGAATTTGAGGGCAGACGCCGCATGCAGCAGGCGGAGGCGGGTATTGCCGAGCTTGCGCAGCATGTTGACAGCCTTATTGTCATTCCCAATGAGCGTCTTAAGCTCGTTTCCGATCAGAAGATTACTTTCCTCAACGCATTCTCAATTGCCGACGATGTGCTTCGTCTCGGTGTAAAGAGTATTGCCGAGCTTATAAAGATTCCCGGAATCATCAACCTTGACTTTGCGGACGTTACCTCCGTCATGAAGGATGCCGGTCACGCTCACATGGGTGTCGGCAGAGCACAGGGCAAAGACAAAGCCGAAACGGCTGCGAATGCTGCCATTTCAAGTCCGCTGCTTGAAACAACGATTCAGGGCGCAAAGGGTGTTATTATACTCATTTCCGCGTCAAACGATATCACTCTTGACGATGTTGACGTGGCGGCTACGATAGTAAAGAACGCAGCCGATATTGATGCCAACATCATTTTCGGCGTTTCGACCGATACATCGCTTGACGATGAAATGGTGGTCACCGTTATTGCTACGGGATTCGTCGCGGACGGCGACACACAGACGCAGCCGAGCGAGGCAAAATCCTCCGCGCAGAGCGAACAGGCATCGCCGTCACAGTCCGGCAACGGTGTAGACGACAACGATGTCATTGACATTTTCAACATGTTTAAGAACAAATAACTGTTACGTTTTCAGAGAGTTTGAAAGGATATTTTTATGGCAGACGGAAAAAAGATGGTAGAAGCCATAACTTCAATGGAGGACGATTTTGCCAAATGGTATACGGACGTTTGCAAAAAAGCCGATCTTGTAGATTATTCGAGTGTTAAAGGATGCATGGTTATCCGTCCGTACGGATATGCAATTTGGGAGCTTATTCAGCGTCAGATGGACGATCGCTTTAAGGCGCTCGGTCATGAGAATGTTTACATGCCGCTGTTTATCCCCGAATCGCTTTTGCAGAAGGAGAAGGATCATGTTGAAGGCTTTGCACCCGAAGTCGCGTGGGTTACTCACGGCGGAAACGATCCGCTGCCCGAACGTCTTTGTGTGCGTCCCACATCCGAAACGCTTTTTTGCGAGCACTACGCAAATATTGTCCATTCATACAGAGATCTTCCCAAACTCTATAATCAGTGGTGCAACGTCGTAAGATGGGAGAAAACAACAAGACCTTTCCTGCGTTCGAGAGAATTTCTCTGGCAGGAGGGGCACACCGTACACGCAACCGCACAGGAGGCAATTGAGGAGACGGAGCGCATGCTCAATGTCTATGCCGATTTTTGCCGTGACGTTCTCAATATGCCCGTTATTAAGGGCAGAAAAACCGAGAGCGACAAGTTCGCGGGTGCGGAGGCTACCTATGCCATCGAAGCTCTTATGCATGACGGCAAGGCGCTTCAGGCGGGTACATCGCACTATTTCGGCGACGGCTTTGCCCGCGCTTTTAACATGACCTTTACCGATAAGGAAAACAAGCTGCAATACGTTCATCAGACCTCATGGGGCACCACAACACGTCTTATCGGCGCGGTTATTATGTCCCACGGCGATAACGACGGACTTGTGCTTCCCCCGAAAATCGCGCCGGTTCAGGTGGTGGTTCTGCCTATCGCCGCGCATAAACCGGGCGTTATCGAAAAGGCTCTCGAAGTAACGGACAGACTCAAAGCAAAGTTCAGGGTTAAGTGTGACACATCCGAAAATTCGGCGGGATGGAAATTTGCCGAATATGAAATGAAGGGTGTTCCGCTGCGTCTTGAACTCGGCCCCAAGGATATACAGAACAACTCGTGCGTTATTGTACGCCGTGACAACCGTCAAAAATACGTTGTTTCGCTCGATGAGCTTGAAACGGAGATATCAAGGCTTCTCGACGAGCTTGGTCAGGCGCTCTATGACAGAGCGGCGCAAAACATTGAAAACAGAACCTACAGATGCACTTCGATTGACGAGATTAAACAGGCTCTTGCCGAGCACGGCGACGGCTTTGTAAAGGCGATGTGGTGCGGAAGTGAGGAGTGTGAGGATAAAGTCAAGGAGCTTACGGGTGTCGGCTCACGCTGCATTCCGTTTGACCAGGAGGACATTTCCGATAAATGCGTATGTTGCGGTAAAAAGGCATGGAAGATGGTTGTTTGGGGTAATGCTTATTAAACTGTAAAACCACTTTTTTAACTGCAAAATAACAGAAAACCGCCGGTGGCTTACAACACCGGCGGTTTTCTGTCTGCCCGAAGGCAAATTTTATTTGATTTTCGTCTGCCGATTATCCGTTTATCCGCAAAATATACGGCGGCAGACACAATATGCGTCCGCCGCCGAAGCGATTGTGTAAGATTTAACCGAGAATGCCGATGTAGTTCGCAAACTCAAGAAGTCCGAGCATGCCGGAGAGAATTTTGCTGTTCGGGACATTTGTTGTGGTCATAAATTTGGGGATTTCGGGAGTGATGAAATCAAAGTATGTTGCGTCGGTCACAACGTTGCTTAAATTTCTCTTTTCAACGAGCAGAAGCTTTTTGCCGTTCATGTAAACGCAAAGCTTACCGTTGACTTCACCGGTTTTTTCATCCTTTGTTTCAAAAGTAAATCTTGTGCAAACATTTCCCTGATAAACAACCTGCGCCTGCTCTGTTTCTTTTGTAAGGGCGACACCTTCAATGCGTGTGTCAAAGTCCTTGTCGGCGGGATCGGGGAAATCCATGGGATCGTTTGAATCGCCGTTTATTTGCTTTATCATATTTTCGTCAAGATAGAAATAATACCTTTTGCCTTCATATTCCGTCTCAAAATATTTCTTTGTCTCATTTTTGCCGGTCCATTTATTTTTCTCAACATATGCGAGATATCCGATTTCGGTCGAACCGTCAAACGGCATTTTCATATAGAGAGACTTTCCGGGATCGATGGCGAATGTCATCTCGGCTTCGTCGTAGACGGGTCTGCCGGCATTATAGCCTGTGAGAGTTTTCGCTCTGCCCTTATAATAATATCTGCCGCTTACATAAGTGATGAACTCGTTGTCGTCATAGTCGAAATTCTCCGGCGTAAGGTCTTCTCCGCAGCGTTTGCATTTGACCGATTCGCCCTCGGCAAGCTCTTTGTCTTCAATCAGATGACCGAGCGCGCGTGTTTCAAATGTTTTTGCATTGCCCCTGCATATCTCGCATTTTACGGATATCTTACCGGGCTCGGTGCAGGTCGCAGGTTTGGTTTCTGTCACAAGCTCCTTGTTATCGGTGTTATATCTGTGCGGAAGCTTTTTGAAGCTGCTCTGTTTTTTGCCGCCGCAAACGGAGCATTCCTGATAATAGTTTGCGAATCTGCTGCAGGAGGGAAGAATGTCGTTGCCGTTTTTGTCCTTTTCATAGACAATCTCGCCTAATTCGCAGTCAACCGCGATGCCCGTGGTAACGCCGCACTTTGTGCAGGTCTGAATGTGTGTGCCGTTAGACCAATCGGGATATCCGGGAACGGCTTCAACCTGTTTCCATACGAAATTATGTTCGCATGCCGTGGGCTTGATTGCCGGCTCGTCGGGAAGACTTTCAAGGCCGACAGCCGCACGGAGAACGGTTCTTGCGTCGCCTACGGTGATTTCTCCGTTTCTGTCAACGTCGGCTGCCGCTTTTATCTCATCGTTGGCGGGAGTGTCAAGCTTAACCGCGAAACGGAGAACCTGACGTGCGTCGGCAACGTTTATATCTCCGTTGCCGTCGGCATCGCCGAGCATTATCGCCGCGAAAGATGAGACGGCGAGAATAACCGCGAGCAGCATACTGACTGCCGCCGAAAGTAAATGCTTGATTCTTTTTTTCATTACATTTTTATCCTTTCCGTTTTTTTCGTTTTTTTTGTTCGGTGAAATATATCCGTAGATTTTCGCCGCTCTGAGGCTTTGTGTGAAAACCCTAAAAGACATATCTGTTTTACAGTATAAACTATTTAAGGTTATTGCGCAATACTTTTAAAACAAAAAAAATTGTCAATTTTTAATGAAAAACCAAAAAAAACAAATTATTCACAAAAAATCTATTGACAATTCACCTGTTCAGCCGTTAAACTTTGAAGTGTATGAATATTCGGAGGTAGTTCACCATGAAAATTAAAAAAGTAATTGCTCTGACCGCTGCGATTGCGGCACTCCTCTCGACGGCATCGTGCGTTACGATCAAGGTCGATGTGCCGGCAATTAACGTTCCCGCCATCAGTAATCTTTATGATCCCGATAATGCAGGCGGAGCAGGCAGCAGTGAAGCTCCCGCATCCGACAATTCCGCCGAGACACAGGCTCCGTCACAGGATGAAACGGCAGCCGGCGAGCAGCCCGCAACACAGGCACCGGCGACGCAAGGCAGCAGTGAAACTCCCGCAACACAGGCACCAGCCGAAGCTCCCACAAAGGCTCCTGCCGGCGAAGCATCCACCAAGGCTCCCGAAAAACCCGCGGCAAACTCCAAGCCCTCAACGAAAGAGGAAATAATCAATTACTATGTCACGGCTTACAACAAAATAGCCACGGAGGGCAAAAAGATCACAAGAACCTACGATAATACCACAAACTATAAGGGAATTGTCAAAATAGGCGATAATGATAGAATCAAGAGCCTTTGCGAAACTCTCATGAAGCAGTTCATGAAGCCAAACAACGACGTGCTCACCAAAACCGCAAAGGATCTTCCGCCCGTAGGCGTTACCAAATTGAGTATTTCTCCGAGCCAGATATCATCTGCCGTCTGCAACGACAAGGGCAGCTACTATGAGGTTATTCTCAAGTCAACGGGCACCGATTCCAACTATGAGATAGATTCCGTGGCAGGCAAAGGCTCAGCCGGCGTTATAGGACCTCTGCTCCGTACCGAAGACGTTACGGGCGCGGCGGGTTCGCTCATCAAATTTGAGGGACTTCACGCCAAATACGCTACCTGCACCGTAACGGCGAAGATTGACAAGGCAAGCGGTCACATCACCGATTTTGTGTTTAATTCCCCCTGCATTCTTCACTTTGACAAGGTTACCGCATTTATTGCTATTAAAGTCGAAAACTGCGACCTCGGACTTCTCTTTGAACAGAAGTGGAGCGTAGCATATTAAAGAATTGTTTTACCGTCGCTCTTGACCGGGCGGCGGTTTTTTTTGATTTATCCGTTTGTCTGCACGCAGCCGAAAAAGTTCGAGCCGCTTTTACAAAATACTTGTAATCGCGCTTAATATGTGTTAAAATCTACTGTAAGTTATTATTTGAACCGGTGGGGGAGAAGCATGTCCGAAAGCATTAAATTCCGTTCGTCAGTTAACGGCTTTAACAGAAACGAGGTTATCTCATACATTGAGAACCTTCTGAAAGAGAAAGAACAGCTTTTGCGGGAGAACGAACTGCTTAAGGCGGAGTGTGCCGCAAGGGGCGAAGAAGCCGAAGCTGTACGCAAAGAGCTTGCCGAAGAAAAGAAAAAATGCGACGGCTGTGATATTGCCCGTAAAGCCGAGGCAAAACTCGGCGCAACGATGCTTGAGGCAAAGCGCTTTTCGGAATCGCTTGTGAACGACGCGCAGAGCCGCGTCAAGTCCGTTTTCGATGCGGCTTCTCTTAAGGCATCCTCTGCCGCAAATACTGCCGGACAGATATCCGATAAGCTTTTCGAAGTCCTTAAAATGTGCAACGATACGGTGTCGGGCGTTGCAAAAAACGTAGACGGAATAAAAGAAATGCTTGCCTCTTTTGATGCTTCTCTTGCCGATTTGTCCGACGTAACGGTAAATAATGACAACGTTTTTGAGTTTGTCGAAGAACCGAAGTTTGAAGCATCGGCAGCGCGCGCCGAAAACAGTGTGCCAGATACGGCGAAAACCGAAGAAACGGAGACTGAGGTTCTATCAAAAAATACGGACACGGGAGTCTCAAGCGAGATATTTGATTCGCCGATAGGTGCCGACAGGTTCGGTGCCGTTCCGACGGCAGAGCCGACAGAGGATGTGCTTGACGGCGAGTTTGAGACGATAAACGCCGTGCCGCGTGTTCCGATGTTCGCGGATGACGGCGGTATCGACGGTGCCGCCGACGGAGCGGAGCAGACGGAAACCGGCGAAACAAACGAACAGGGCGGATTTACACCCGATTTCAGCTTTGAAGACGGATTTACCATAAAAGTCGACCTTGACGACTGAAAAGAGGGAATATGGAAAACAGTAAGCTTTCGGAAATCCGAAAAAAAATTATAAGAAAAAGATTTTCCGGACTTAATGATATGCAATTTAAAGCAGTGACCGCAGTCAAGGGGCCACTGCTTATTCTTGCAGGCGCCGGCAGCGGAAAAACGACCGTTATAGTCAACCGCATAGCCTATCTTATTGAGTTCGGCAATGCATATAATTCCGATAAAATGAATGTCGGCTTTGAAACGGAGCCCGAAAAGCTGCTGTCGGCCTATCTTGCAGGGGACAGCTCCCTGTATGACCGCGTCAAGCCGATGCTGTCCGCCGACGCGCCGAAGCCGTGGAAAATACTCGCTATAACCTTTACGAATAAGGCGGCAAACGAATTAAAAGAACGTCTGGTCAAGATGCTCGGCGATGACGGCAATGAAATATGGGCAAGCACTTTCCATTCGGCGTGCGTGCGCATTCTCCGCCGATACGGCGACAGGCTCGGATACACATCTCATTTTACGATTTATGACACGGATGATTCCAAACGTGTTATAAAGGACTGTGAACGCCGTCTGGGTATTGACGAAAAGCACCTGCCCGTTAAAAGCGTTCTGAATGAGATATCAAAGGCTAAAGACAGGCTTGAAGATCCCGAAGCGTTCCTCTCCGATGCCGCGAAAAGCTATGACGCGCGCAGAAACGAAATAGCGCGTGTGTACTCAGACTATCAGCAGCAGCTGAAAGAAGCCGACGCGATGGATTTTGACGATATCATTGTCAACACGGTGCGCCTGCTGAAGCAGGATGCCGAGGTGCTTGATTACTATCAAAACAGATTCAGATATATAATGGTGGACGAGTATCAGGACACGAACCATGCGCAGTATGTGCTTGTCAGCCTGCTTGCGGGAGCACATCACAATCTTTGCGTAGTGGGAGACGATGACCAGAGCATTTACAGCTTTCGCGGCGCGAATATTGAAAATATCCTCAATTTCGAGAAGCAAAACGAAAACGCGCTTGTTATCCGTCTCGAGGAAAATTACCGTTCCACGCAGACCATTCTCGACGCCGCAAACGCCGTAATTGCAAATAACCGTGAGCGAAAGGGCAAAAACCTTTGGACGTCAAACGGACGCGGCGATAAAATAGAGATTCACACATGCCCTACCGATACGGATGAAGGTGTTTTTGTCGCAGACACAATTACGGAACTTTCGGGAAAGGATTTCGCATTTTCGGATTGTGCCGTTCTCTACAGGATGAACGCTCAGTCCAATAACATAGAGCGTGCGCTCGTGCGTGCGGGTATTCCCTACAGAATTATCGGCGGTCACCGGTTCTATGACCGGAAGGAAATAAAGGACGCGCTTGCGTATCTTGCCGTCATCTCCAATCCGAATGACGGTGTGCGTCTGCGCAGGATTATAAACGAACCTAAGCGTAAGATAGGCGAAACAACGGTCAATAATGTGTTTGAAATATCGTCGCGCCTCGGAGAACCGATTTTTTCGGTAATGAAAAGGGCAGACGAATACAGTGCGCTTGCACGAAGCGCTTCAAAATTAAAGCTTTTCACGGAGATGATAGAGTCATTCGGCGAAGCTGCCGATACAATGAGCATAGCAGAACTTTTCAGGCTTGTGATAAACGAGTCGGGTTACATATCATCGCTTGAGAGTGAGGAAAAGACTAAACGGGATGAACGAATATCCAATCTTGACGAGCTTTATTCCACTCTTGCAAAATATGAGAGCGAAAACGGCGAAACCGCCACTCTTGAAGGCTTCTTGGAGGAGGTTGCGCTGCTTTCGGATATTGATAATTACAATGCCGATGCCGACACCGTAACGCTGATGACGCTGCATGCGGCTAAGGGGCTTGAGTTCCCGGTGGTATTCCTCTCCGGAATGGA
>OMRJ01000054.1 GCA_900313475.1 uncultured Eubacteriales bacterium
AAAGGCGAACAGACTGAAAATCGCCGCCGCAGCGCAAAGGAGCAGGAGCGCCTGATAAACAAAGCTCATTTCGAGACATGACACTTTTGCCGCCGAGCCTATGAGCTGCGTCAGAATGTTTTCCTCCGAGTTTGACATAAGGGATTTCAGTCCTATCTGACCGGTGACAAACGGCTTTGCGAATGCGGTAAAGCACTTGTTCATCACAACTGCGAGCAGAGCGGATACACCGGTAATTATTGTGCACACTCCGCTTTTGTTCAGAGCGCCGAGCACAGCGGAGGCGAGCATGGCGGCTATGATGACCGCGAGAATGACAATGGCGGCAATAAGCCACGGTGTAGTGGTGAGCATATCGGATATTTTTGAATCCTCTGCGGTAAAAATCTGATAGATTATTTTGAATATTTGCGAGCTGCTGCTGTCGGAATTCGTGACCAGCTTCAGGATGTCAAACAGACTGCTGTATTCCTTTATGCCCATTGTGCTCATAATGTTTGCCGAAAGCGACGAAGTGATGACGAGCCTGACAAGCGGGACAAAAAGCGCGATCGGCACTGCTGCGATGCAGAGAACGGGACTTAATATTCTGTACAGAGTTTTCATAGTCCTTTTGCTCCTTTTTGAATTATTTTTTGATGTTAAACGATGAATTAAGAGCGACCGTGCGGTTGAACACGGGGTGTTCGGGTGTGGAGTCGAGGTCTGCACAGAAATAACCGTCGCGGATGAACTGGAACGAATCGAGCGGCTTTGCGTTTTTCAGCTCCGGCTCGATGAGGCAGTCTTTTTTGACAATGAGCGAATCGGGGTTTATTGCCGAGACAAATTCGCTGTCTGAGAGAGATGCCGGATCCTCAACATTAAAAAGACGGTCATAGAGGCGTACCTCGGCTTTGACGCTGTCGGCACCTGCCCAGTGAATGGTGCCCTTTACCTTTCTCCCGTCGGGGCTGTCTCCGCCCTTTGTGGCGGGATCGTATGTGCAGTGAATGCAGGTTATCTCGCCGCTCTCGTCCTTGTCAACCGAGGTGCATGTGAGGAAGTATGCGCCTTTAAGACGCACTTCGTTTCCGGGGAACATTCTGAAATACTTCTTCGGAGGGTTCTCCATGAAGTCTGCTCGCTCGATGTATATCTCCTTTGAGAAGGTGACGCGCGATTTTCCCATTTCGGGGTGATCGGGGTGGCGTTCGATTTCAAGCGTTTCGGTTTGTCCGTCGGGGTAGTTGTCGATAACCACCTTTACGGGATCGAGCACCGCCATTGTGCGGGGCGCGTTTGCGTTCAGCTCGTCCCTGACGCATGCTTCGAGAAGACCGTAGTCGACAACGGAATAAGCCTTTGAAACGCCGACCTTTTCAATAAATGTGCGCAGTGCCTTTGCCGGGTAGCCGCGGCGGCGCATACCGCAAATTGTAGCCATGCGCGGGTCGTCCCATCCGCTGACAAGGTGATCCTTCACAAGCCCGATGTTGCGGCGCTTGGAGGTGATGCAGTAATTTATGTTGAGACGCGCAAATTCAATCTGGCGCGGCGGCTCGTTAAAGCCTATCTGCTTTATGAACCAGTCGTAGAGCGGACGGTGATTTTCAAATTCAAGCGAGCAGAGGGAATATGTTACGCCCTCCTTTGCGTCCGAAAGCGGGTGTGCGAAATCGTACATCGGGTAGACGCACCACCTGTCGCCCGTCTGATGGTGGCTCACATGCATTATGCGATAGATAACGGGATCGCGCATGTTGATGTTGGGCGAAGCCATATCTATTTTTGCGCGCAGTACCTTTTCGCCGTCGGCAAATTCGCCGTCGGTCATGCGCCTGAACAGATCGAGGTTCTCATCAATGCTTCTGTCGCGGTACGGACTGTTTTTGCCCGGCTCGGTGAGAGTGCCGCGGTATTCTCTTATCTCGTCAGCCGTGAGGTCGTCGACGAACGCAAGTCCTTTTTTGATGAGCTTTATCGCGCACTCGTAGAGAAAATCAAAATATTCGGAGGCGTAGTAGACATGCTCCCACTTGAAGCCGAGCCATGCTATGTCTTCTTTTATCGACTCAACGTATTCCACGTCCTCCTTTGTGGGGTTCGTGTCGTCAAGACGGAGATTGCATATTCCGCCGTATTTCTCCGCGGTCGCGAAATCAATGCATATTGCCTTTGCGTGTCCGATGTGAAGATAACCGTTAGGCTCCGGGGGGAAACGCGTTTGAACGCGTGTGTTGACGCCTTCGGCAAGATCCTTGTCTATGAAATCGTGTATAAAGTTTGAGGAGAGAGAATTTATTTCGTCCATAACTGTTCCTTTTCCTTTTATGATAACTTTTCTATAGCTTTTTCTATTCTTTCTATTGTTGTTTCTTTTCCGAGGATCACGGCGAGATCGGTGCCGCCGCCGGGGGTTTTTTGCGTACCCGCAAGGGCGATGCCGAGGGGGTAAAGAAGTTTTCCGTTTTTAATTTCAAGTTCCGCGGCTTTCTGTGCGCAGCGTGCGAAAATTGCGTCGGGCGTCCATTCCTCAATGTCTTTGAGGAGAGGCAGCAGGATTTCAAGCGACTGCTTTGCCGATACGGGATCGGTCTTCATCTTTTTGTTTACATAAAGCTCAACGTCATAGTCGGGCATCTCTTTTATAAAGGCGATCTGTTCGGGAATTTCTCCGAATACCTCCGTGCGCGGCTGAAGATTCTTACAGAGCAGACCGTTGTCTTTGATATACGGGAGGTATTCCTCCATAAAAGGCTTTGCATGCTCCGCAAATTCTTCGGGAGACAAAGCCTTGATATACTCAAAGTTTATGTGACGCAGCTTCAGAGGATCAAAGATAGCGGGGGATTTGCTTATTCTCTGCGGATCCCAATTGTCGATCATCTCGCGGAGAGAGAAAATTTCCTTTTCGCCCTCGGGACTCCAGCCGAGAAGAAGAAGATAATTCAGAACAGCCTCGCTCAGATATCCTTTTGCAACAAGATCCTGATAGCTTGCGTCGCCGTTTCTTTTCGAGAGTTTTTGATGTGCGTCCTTCATAACGGGCGGGCAGTGGATATACACGGGCGGCTCCCAGCCGAAGGACTGATAGAGAAGATTGTATTTCGGCGTGCTCGAGAGATATTCGTTGCCTCTGAGCACGTGCGTGATGCCCATAAGATGATCGTCGATAACGTTGGCGAAATTGTATGTCGGCATACCGTCCGATTTAAGCAGAACCTGATCCTCAAGTTCACGGTTATCGACCTCGATATGACCGTATATAAGATCGTCAAAGCTTGTTTTGCCCTCAAGCGGCATTTTCTGACGGATAACATACGGAACGCCGTTTCTTAGATTTTCCTCAATCTCCTCTTTCGAAAGGCTGCGGCAGTGTCTGTCGTAAGATCCGACGGTTTTGCCGGACGCGATCTGCTCCTCTTTCATTTTTTCAAGGCGTTCTTCGGTGCAGAAGCAGTAGTATGCCTTGTCCTCTGCAACGAGCTTTTCAGCCCACTCCTTGAATATTCCCATACGCTCGCTCTGAACATACGGTCCTACATCGCCGGGCTTGTCGGGACCCTCGTCCCAAAG
>OMRJ01000307.1 GCA_900313475.1 uncultured Eubacteriales bacterium
CAAGACGTTCGCGCTCGGCACGTTCTTTTTCAAGACGCTCACGTTCGGCGCGTTCTTTCTCAAGCCGTTCGCGTTCGGCGCGCTCTTTTTCAAGACGTTCGCGCTCGGCTTTTTCGGTTTTCTCTTTTTCTTTGCGTTCCGCTTCAACCCTGCGTCGCTCTGCTTCTATCCGTTTTTTCTCAGATTTTATTCTCTCTTTTTCCGTTTTTTTCTCTTTTTGTGCTTTTTTGCGCACCGCGAATGCGGTCTTTATGCGGACAAATCGCCGCATATCCTCCTCTGCCGATTCTCCGTCAACAAGAATTGAGTGTTCCATGAACGCGTTTTCAACAACATCCGCACTCCCGTGACGTTCGGCAAACGCTTTCAGTCCGGCCGACATAAACCCCATGAGAATAAGCGCAAAAAACGGCATCAAATAGCCCCTTGATATCCCGTGGGACGTTATTTTCAGTCCGAACAGCGTTCCGTATGCCGCAAGCTCACGCACGGCAGAAACGGCAAGAGTCACAAATGTGTAGCCTGCCGCGGAGAACAGCGCATGCTTCGCAAACGGGTGCTTCGACATTTCAACGGCATAGCGTTCGCAGTGTACCGCCGTAAACGAACTGACCGCGGTCAGCGGCAGGAACAGACCCAATTCCGCCGAAAGCGTGGGCAGAAGCTTATCCGTGACAGCCATTGCCGTAACGGACACTGCCGAGCCTGTAAGAAAATACATCAGCATTCTTACAGGCGCCGAAAGTTTTTCAAAAAACACCTTTGTAAGCGCTTCGTTTATTATAAGAGAACAAAACATCATCGCACTCAAAAGAAGTCCCGTTTTTATGCTCACGGCAACGGCAAGCACGGGGGCAACGCCGATTATCTCACACAGTATCGGGTTTCTGAAAAGCGCGTATTCACTGAAGAAAGAACCGTTTTTTTTCTTATCCGCATTCATGCGCCGCCCTCCCCTGCGTCCGTCTCACGTCCGTTTGAGGAAAACACACGAGTGCCCCCGGAAAACAGCGGGCTTAACGCATTCATAATAAGCACGGCAAACGGAGCACCGTCCTCAAATGCGCCGAAATAACGGATGAGCATGTACACCGCGCCTCCGGTCATCCCGTAATACAGCGCAAAATTGACCGAACGGAATTTCACATTCGGATATGTCATTAAAAACACCGCCGTAAACAGCAGCGCGCCGCCGCAAAGCTCCATAAGCACGGATGTGCGGCGTCCCGACGGAACACGCGGAAAAAGAGCCGCGAACAGAAAACATACCGATATAAAGCCTGCAGACACAATAAAAGAATCAATATTTCTTATAAGATAGTAAACAAGGCATGCGGCGAAAAATATTCCGCACGTGGTGCCTATCTGCCCCGGACAGTTTCCTACAAGTACATTTAAAACGCCGGGCGCGGTCATATTTACCGAGTTTCCGTTTTTGAGCATCATCGCAAGCGACTCCGCCGTATCGGCAGCACCCGTAAACGGAGCCGGATAAGAAAAGCAAATGTCCGGATAGATAACGCACACAAAACCGGTTCCGACCGCCGCAGGTACAAACGGTGCTCTGTCCCAACGTCCGAACGGCAGCTTTCCCACCGCAACGGCGACGAAAGCCGCGATTGCCGCGACATATACCGGCACGCTGCCAGACAGCAGCATCGCGACGGAAAAGCCCGTGATAACGGCACTCCTGTCCGACAGGGTCACATCTCCCGACAAAATAAGCGTGCCGAAAAGATCGGTGAGCACTGCGGTGACAACACTCGCGGCTATCACCTTCACTCCTCCGATGCCGTTAAACAGCACCGACGGCACAAGACATGCGGCGAGAAGCACAAGACAATCGGAATTATATGAAAATTTTTTCGGAAAACGGTTGTCCATAGTGGAAAAAATCACTTGTCCTTCCTGATATTTTGTGTTGCCGTTCCGCATTTAACGGAATACAATAGTAACAGAAATTAAAAAGGAGCTGATACGGCTTGAATATAACCGTTAAAAACGAATACCGGGCGGAAGCGGAGATTTCCGCCGATGAAATGGAAAATATCGGCATCGACTTCGCGTCGCTCGACTATTCCTCGCCCGACACCCGCATGTTTTTGTGGCATATCATTGAAGAAATGCGCGCTGACGGCATTGACATCGATCTGTCGGGACGCGTTCTCATAGAGGCGTTTGACAGCGGAACCGGCGGCTGCGTCATCGCTTTTACGGTGCTTCCGCGCGGCTCATCGGGTGACGCATGTATAAAACAGCTTGTGAAAAACATTTCCGATTATGCTCTTGTGAGCACCGGTGAAATAGGCGATCTGATAGCTTTTTCACGGTCGGCAGGTGACCTTTACTCGGAATTGTATCTCTGCGGCGGGCGCTATGATCTGTTTGTTTTTCCTCAAAAAGAAGACAAAGAACATCTGTCGCGGATATTGCCCGAATACTACGGAACGTGTTCGGGCGGAGTGCCGCTGAAGCTCGCCGAATGCCGCGAAAAGGGAAAGCTTCTGCGCGGCGGTGACGCGGTACATATGCTGTCGAGGCTTTAAAAACGCCGAATAAAACGGTTTCGGAAGAAAAAAACCGTCAACGCACGGCTTTTTCAGCCGCGTTTTTGAGCAAAGCAACGGCTTTTACCTTATCGGATGCACCGAAAAAGTAACTTCCCGCCACGAACATGTTTGCACCCGCTTTTGCGGCTTCGGCGACGGTCTTATCCGTAATGCCGCCGTCAACTTCGATATCGACATTCAGTCCGCGGCGTATTATTTCGCTGCGGATTTTTTTCACCTTCGGCATCATGTCAGCCATGAAGCTCTGTCCGCCGAAGCCCGGCTCAACGGTCATAACAAGCACCGCATCAAGCCTGTCGAGATACGGAAAAACAGTCTCTGCGGGAGTGGCGGGTTTCAGTGCGACACACGACTTTATGCCCGCGTTATTTATCATATCTACGGCTTCCGCAGTGCTGCCGTCGGATTCCTCATGCACGGAAATAAGGTCGGCGCCCGCCTTAATGAAATCGGGAATATATCTGAGCGGATCGCTTATCATAAGATGCACGTCAAAAAACAGATCGGAGCATTTACGCAGAGATTTGATTACCGGAGCGCCGAGCGTGATGTTCGGAACAAAATGACCGTCCATGACATCGATGTGGAGCATGTCCGCCCCCGCCTCGGCGCACACACGCGCCTCCTCGCCCAGATGTGAAAAATCACTTGAAAGAATTGACGGAGCCGTATAAAACATCTGCTGTACCTCGTTTCGGAATATAATCCATATAATGATAGCATAAAATTTTCATTTTGTAAAGCACACGGAAAAGTGTGTTTTTCCGTTGACTGCAAAGACTCGATGTGCTAATATATATAGTGGTATTTTATTAACAGGAGGTTTCCGTATGTCCGATTTCAAAGAAAGCGGGTTTATGTATGCGATGGCTGCATTCATTATCGGCTTTATCGTTATCGAATCCGTGTTCTTTATGGTGAAAGCGTGGAAACGAGCAAAGCAGCTCGGAATTTCAAAAGAAACGCTTAAAAACACCGTTATCAGCGCGGCACTTTTCACCATTGCTCCCGCAATTTCAATCCTCGCCACCGTTCTTGTCCTCTCGTCCGCTCTCGGTATTGTTTTGCCGTGGATACGCTTAAGCGTTATAGGCAACCTCGCCTATGAAACGGTAGCCGCAAGCACGATGCTTGAGCAGTTCGGCGCAAATATCAACATTGAAGTAACCGATCCGGAGCAGTTTTCCGCCGTTATGTGGGTCATGACGGTCGGCACAAGCTTTGCGCTGTTTCTCGTCCCGATTTTCTGCAAGTTCATTCAGAAAAAAATCGGCGGAATGGTTTCAAAAAGCGAAAAGAACTCGAAGCTTGCCGACAATGTTTCCGCCGCTGCGTTCATAGGAATCATCGCCGCTTTTATCGCGGTGTCGATAAACGGAAAATCCTCCGACGGAACCTCCGATGCGGGCTTCATGTCGATAGCCACACTTGTCTCGGCTATGGTAATAATGCTTGTGCTCGAAGGCATCTGTCACAAATACAGTCTTAAAAAACTCGAAATGTTCGCCCTCCCGATAAGCATTTTTGCAGCGATGGGCGTATGCATTCTTTTGACTGTGGCGCTTCCCGAAAGCGTTACGTCATTCACATGGTGGGGAGGTGCCGCAGCATGAGTAAAGGGTTAAAAACAAAGACTGAACGTCAGTACACGGACAAGGTTCACACCTGGGGACGAATTTGGACTGTGGGTGCGCTTTTGGTGCTGCTGTCGCTGCCGTTCGGCTTCAGCGTTTACTACAGCGCATGGCCGGAGGCAAAAACCGTTTTCAGCGCTCTTTCAAAGGTTATTCTCATCTACTGGACGACTGCGGTCATCGAGGTTATTACCTACACTCCCATGTTAGGTGCGGGCGGCACATACCTGAGCTTTGTCACCGGCAACATAACGAATCTCAAGCTCCCGTGCGGACTCAACGCAATGGAAAAGGCAAACGTAAAGCCGAATACGGAGGAGGGCGAGGTCATCACCACTATCGCAATAGGCTCGTCGGCTATCGCAACGACAATCATAATCGCCGCCGGCGTATTGCTTTTCTCCCCCGTTTTACCTGTTCTGCGTGAAAGCCCCACACTGCGCCCCGCTTTTTCATACGTCACAAGCGCTCTTTTCGGTGCTCTCGGCGCAAGCTATTTCAGAAAGCACTGGAAGATCTCGATATTTCCCATCGTTGTCGGAGTTATCGTGCTTCTGTTCGCCCCCACACTCGGCGTCGGAACCCTTATGTTTATAACGATAGTCGCTGCTGTCGCAGGCGCGCTCGTTATGATAAAGCTCAATTTTGTAAAATAATCAATACGGGAAGTGAAAGCAATGTCAAAAAACACCGCAAAACGCATAATGTCCGCAATCACGGCAGCCGTTATGCTGCTGTCGTGCATTCCGTTTGTATCGGCTGCGTCTTACACACCGACCGTCATCGACGCAAAAACACAGCCCGAGGAATGGACAAAGTATGTAACGATGTTTTCACAGTATGCAAACTCCATAAAAAAAGACATGCCCTACTGCGTTGTTAAAAACGAATCGGGACTTGCCGAAAAAGACGGTATAACCGTTGAAAGCAGCACAGGCGGATACGAAGAAGTCGACGACGCCGTAAAAAAATGGCTCACTCCCATTTTCGACGGAATGTTCAAGAGCAACTCGTCCGTGGCAAAAAGCTTTATTGAAGTGCTTCTCGGCGACGGTGTATTCGGTTTTGACACTATGACGTTCTACAAGGGTGAAAACCGCGATAAATACGTCCCGCTTTACGGCACTGACAGCGTGTCGCTGCTCACGCCCGACGATAAAGATTTCGATCTTACCGTTTCTCACAGCTCGTCAAACCCCGACAGGCTGCTCGGCATTCAGGTTCTCTACGGCACAGCGGAGCCTGCCGCAGATGCGGGTTCGTCAAGAAGTAAAGTTTTTTCACTCTCCGACGGCACCGTAGACCCGGTAATTATCAGCGGCAACGGCACACCGACCAAGCTCGATGTAAAGTTTACCGACTTCAACTACGGCAGAAGCAAGGCGGAGCTGTATTTCGACGAAACCGGTATTCTCTCGAAATATCTGTCGGAGGTTCCCTATGAATTTTCCGCATCGCTCTTTGATCTTCTCAACGTGCTTGACGCCGTCTATAAAAACACGGGCTTCACATTCAGCTTTGTGAACGCCGGCTTCGCGCTTGCAAATACTATTCTCGAAGGGCTGAATCAGCCTACCGTTTCCGCGGAGGATATTCTCAGCAGCTACAAGCTGCATGTAAAGTATACGGTCAGAACCGTAATCGACAGTTTTAACTACAACGACCGCCTGTTCGGTGATATCGACGGCGACGGCACCGTATCGGTCAGCGACGCGCGCACGGCGCTTCGCCATGCTGTTCAGCTCGAAATAATAAAAGACACAAACGGTCTTATCTACGGTGATGTGGACTTTGACGGCGACATCGACGTTGCCGACGCAAGACTTATTCTCCGTATGGCAGTTCAGCTCGACCCCACTTTCTCCGAAATTCCCGAAGGCAAAGAAATAAAAATAGTCAAGACGGAACGACCCGATCCCGACAAGCCGACAACGCCCGAAACACCCGATACGCCGGAGAATCCCGATACGCCGGAAAATCCCGATACGCCGGAAAATCCCGATACTCCCGAAAAGCCGGACTACTCCGATCTCGAAAAGGTTCCGGCATCTGTCGCACAGGCCGTGTTTGACCTCATAAATTTAATCGGCGGCTCATCCGAAAGCTTTATAGAATACATTAAGCAGATAATTGCAGCGGCAAAGGGTTAAAAATTGTGCTTGACAAAACATGTCGGTAAAAATAAAATAGATATTTGTATTTAGTTTCAGAAAGGAATTGACAACCAATGGCAGACGAATATGTATTACCTCTTAAGGTCATAGAAAAATATAAGGCAGAGCTTAAAGACCTGCGTTCAAACGGACGAAACGACATCGCAGAGAAGATAAAAGAAGCTAAATCGTTCGGCGACCTCTCCGAAAACGCGGAGTACGACGAGGCAAAATCCGATCAGGCAAAGCTTGAAGCACGAATCGCCGAGCTTGAATACATGCTCGCTCACGCAACCGTTCTCGACGAGAGCGCCCTCACGACCGACAAGGTGGAAACGGGTCTTTATGTCAAGGTTGAAGACAAGACCTACAACGAGACGGATGTTTATCAGATAGTCGGTTCTCCGCAGGCAAACCCCATAGAGAACAGAATTTCAGACGAATCACCCATCGGCAGAACACTCCTCGGTCACAAGGTCGGCGATCACGTTATCGTTGAAGCCCCCACGGGCAACATCGAGCTTGTTGTTCTTGAAATTTCAAAGGAAGATATCAACTGAAAGGATTTGCCCAAATCGGCAATAAGGAAATAATTATGTCAGAAGAAAACTCTACCGTACAAAACAACACTCCCCGTCAGAGCGATAATGAGCTTCGCAAGGTTCGTCTCGACAAGCTTCGGTCGTTCAGAGACGCAGGCAGAGATCCTTTTGTTATTACGACAGCCGAGCAGGATATGCATACCGCCGACGTTACCGCCCGTTTTGCTGAACTCGAGGGCAAGGACGTAAGCCTTTGCGGCAGAATAATGTCAAAGCGTCCCATGGGAAAAGCCGCATTTATGAACATTGCGGACAGAGACGGCAGAATGCAGGTCTATGTAAGACGCGATGACGTAGGCGAAGAAGAATACGCGTTTTTCAAGAAATACGACATCGGTGATATTGTTGAGGTTAAAGGCTTTGTTTTCAAAACGCAGACCGGTGAAATATCCGTTCACGCAAAGAGCGTTAGGCTTCTCTCAAAGTCGCTTCTCCCCCTCCCCGAAAAATATCACGGCCTTACAAACGTTGACACCCGCTACCGTCAGCGCTATGTCGACCTGATCATGAATCCGGAGGTCAAAGACACATTTATAAAGCGCTCAAAAATTATACGCGCTATCAGAAAATATCTCGATTCACAGGACTTCATTGAGGTCGAAACACCTATGCTCGTCGCAAATGCGGGCGGTGCGTCGGCTCGTCCTTTTGAAACGCATTTTAATGCTCTCGACGAGGATCTCCGTCTCCGGATATCTCTTGAACTGTATCTTAAGCGCCTTATCGTCGGCGGCATGGAGCGAGTGTATGAGATAGGCAGAGTGTTCAGAAACGAGGGACTTGACACGCGTCACAACCCCGAATTTACGCTCATGGAGCTTTATCAGGCTTACACCGATTACCACGGTATGATGGATCTCACAGAAAACCTATACCGCTTTGTTACGCAAGAGGTTCTCGGCACAACAAAGATAGTGTATAACGGCATTGAAATGGATCTTGGCAAGCCGTTTGAGAGAATAACAATGATCGATGCTGTTAAGAAGTACGCGGGCGTCGACTTCTCCGAGGTTCAGACCGACGAGGAAGCAAAAGCGCTTGCAAAGGAAAAGGGCATTGAATTTGAGCCGCGGCACAAAAAAGGTGACATTCTCAATTTGTTCTTTGAGGAATATGTCGAAAAACATCTTATCCAGCCTACATTCCTTATGGATCACCCTGTTGAAATTTCTCCTTTAACAAAGAGAAAACCCGAAAAACCCGATTATGTTGAGCGCTTTGAGTTCTTCATGAACGGCTGGGAAATGGCAAACGCCTACTCCGAACTTAACGATCCGCTCGATCAGCGTGAGCGTTTCGAGGCGCAGGAGGAGCTTCTGAAACAGGGCGACGAGGAAGCCAACCACACGGATGAGGATTTCCTCACGGCACTCGAATACG
>OMRJ01000290.1 GCA_900313475.1 uncultured Eubacteriales bacterium
CCATCGACGGGCGTTTTGCCGTTTCAAGCGGTCGGGTGTTGTGCCTTTCCTCCTGTAGGGAACGCACACCGGGCGTTCCGCGGTGGAAAACGTGTGAATATGCTGTTCGGTCGGGCGACGGTGAAACATGAAATTTACGAATATACCTTAAAACATGCAGCGCCCGTCCGTCGACGGGCGTTTTGCAACCGCCTTTATGTTCATGGTCGCGGACGCCGCAGGTGCGGCGACCCTACGATTTAAGCGGTGAGGTTTCCGTCGGTATGGAACGTATTTTTTTGATTTTGCCGAAAAAGAGGCAGTTAATTGTACTTTTTTCTGTAAAAAGGTGTTGACATTGCTCGGAAAAAAATGGTATATTAAGACCAAAACAACAGGAAAGGACAGTTATGTTATGAAGGCGACAGGTATCGTTAGAAAATTTGATGAAAACGGTCGTTTCGTAATCCCCATGGAAGTGCGCCGTCACTTCGGGCTTACCTCCGTGGATGATGCGGTTGAAGTTTTTACAGACGGAGATTGCATCGTGTTGAAGAAATATGCACCTACATGCATTTTCTGCGACGGAAGCGACGAACTCGTTTCATACAAAGACAAGCGCGTTTGCAAAAAGTGTTTCGGCAAGCTCGGTGTTCTTTTTGAAGATTGATTTTCAAAAACAAATCACCGTGTTTGGCACATTTTAACTCAAAAGGCAAAAGCATGGTGCTGTAAAAAAACCGGGTTTTTTTACAGCACCTTTTTTAGGGGATAGAAAAAAAGATGAGGAACGGACAAACTGAGCAAAATCAAGGCTTCGGACTTGATTTTGCTTGCCCGAAGGCGTACAAAGGTACGTCGAGCGGCGAAGTTTGTTTGTAGTATAAAACATAAAACGGACGCATTCTTAATTACCGGAGTAAAATCATGCGATTATTGCAGTCTTTTGGACTTGCAATCCCGTTAACATATCAGACAAAAGCGTTGATCTCTGCTGTTTTATACGGTCATCGCTTTTTTTACATCCCCGCTTTGTTTTGTTTTATGATGTTTACATCAAATACTTTATTATATTTAATGATTATTTTTAATAAAACTGCTGCAAAAGTTGTGCAATAGAAATGACCGTTATTGCTTTGCGTGAAGTATCGCAGGGTCGAGCGGGACTACAGCAAGTGTTTTTCCGAGCGGAACAAGCAGCTTTATAAGAGTGCTGATTTGCGGAACGGTCTGTCCTTTTTCCATTCGCGCTATCACAGGCTGTTTGACTCCGCTTATTTCTTCGAGCCTCTTTTGACTTATTCCTTTATCTTTGCGTGCTTTTATCATTTCTCCGATAAGTGCGACCCGTAAATCGCTTTCGGCAATTTCTTCCGGAGAGAGAAGTGAATCCATAAATTCGGCGGCATCCTCGCCGACGGCATCATTACCGCGTAACCGCAGGTCTTCACAGCACTTTTTTGCGGCAGCATATTCTTTTTCGTATTCTCTGTCAAATTTGTTTTTATGTTCCATTTCCGTGTCTCCTTTCAAAATAATCGTGTAAATTTCTTTTTGCTTTTTCTATTTCACGCGGCGGTGTTTTTTGTGTTTTTTTCGTAAACTGATGAAGAATAATAAAATCGCTCCCATCCCATGCCGCAAATAAAAATCTGTCCCGCAGTGGGCGCAATTCCCATATTTCACCGTCAATGTGTTTTATATACGGTTCGCCTATCAATGTTCCGTGTTCGCTTAATACTTTGATGTAATCACGAATCTTTGTCAATTTGATGCGGCTGTCCTTATCGTTTTTTGAAGCCAGCATTGAAAGGTATTCTTTTACCTGTGATTTTCCGTTACGATCCGTGTAAAAATAAATTTTATACACTTATTTTTTCTCCTCTTTGATAATATTATACGTAAAAGCAGTTAGTATGTCAAGTACTTCTAAGTTATTGACCATAAAAAAGCTTACAGCTTTTGTCGTTGCCGTGTGTAAAATGTGTTTCCGCGAGGGGAGGGACTGTCGGTGTATGTGTTCGGATTTTACGGAAGCCGAGGCGTGTATAGTACGGCAGCATGGCGGCAGAGCACATAAGCCACGGCGTTTTGCCCTTTTCGAGCGCAGCGCGGCAGCATTCAAGGCATACCTCTGCGGCAAGTCCGCGTCTTCGGGCGTCGGGGCGGGTGAAAACATCGCCGATGAGCGCGTATTTTTCGTTTTCCGCTACAACAGATGCCGTTGACATCAGCGCTCCCGCCGTGTCGAAAATGCCGAAAACCATGCTTCGTCCGTGTCTTGAAGCACGAACCCTGAAAACATATCGCGTCTCATCGCCTGAGGTCATTTTGCCGTCGGTCATCAGGAGAAAAGACTGCATTATTTGAGTGCCCGAAAGGCGAAGTGCAGCTTTTCCGTGTGACGGCGCCGTGCCGATATATTCCGCGACTGCCGGTATGCCGCCTGTTACGTTTCCGAACGGCGTCACGATGCCGTCCGTGCGTATTTCGGGTGTGCTGCCGCCGAGAGAGTAAACCGTGCCGCCGTATGAAAAAATCAGCTTTTCGGTTTTGCCGTCGGGTGTTTTACCCATAAGAAAGCACTCGGCGGCTTTTTCGCCGTCAAGCGCGCAGTGTGTGAACGGCTCGCATCCCTCGCGGACCGTTCGCGTTATTCTCATTATTTCCCGCAGGTCTTTTTCGCCCGACGGGAGAGTGTATAAAAGTTCGTTGCCGTCCAATTTTTATTGTTTCGTTTGTTTTGCGGTAAGTTCGTCCATGCCGAGCTTTGCAAGCTTCGGACCGATGCCGCCGTTTCGTTCGCGCACACCGTATTCGCGGCAAAAAACGGTATGTAAAACCCCGTCGCCGTCAAGCGCGGCAACGGGATTGTTGTATGTTGTGTTTTCCGTTTGTCCGTTGGCAAAGACGGTCGCCTCGCCGAAGCTTTGCCCGCCGTCGGCGCTGTGCTTCAGGATAAGCGATATGTTTGCACGGTCGGAGCGGGTAAACCGGCACTCGAAAAGTGCAAATACGTCCTTTTTATGAGCGACGGCGCAGGGGATGCGCAGAGCCTGTGCGCACGGAAAATCCGAGATATCGGCGGCGGTGTAAATTTTCATTTGTCAGTCGTCGTTTTCGTCCTTGTCTTTATCTTTGTCGCCTCGGAAGAATTTGCCGTGAAGCACCGATTTTTCTTCGTCATCCTCGCCGTCTTCGTTTTCTTCCCCGGTTTGCAGTTTGCAAACAATTGTTTTTTCGATGCGGTGGAACTGAACCGATTCGACCTTGACGGAAAGCAGCTCCGTTTCGAAAGACGGCGTGGCGCCGTCGGCGGGCACTGCGCCCAGTATGCTTAAAACATAGCCGCCGAACGTCTCGCAGTCCTCACAGCCGAGATGTATGTCGAGCGCTTCTTCAACGTCTTCGATAAGAGCCGTGCCCCAGATCTGCCATGTGTTGTCATCGAGCTGCTTTATATCGGGTTCGCCGCCGTTTTCGGCAAGGGTATCCTCGTCAAATTCACCTACAAGGCATTCGAGAATGTCGGTGAACGTTACAACGCCCTCCATGCCGCCGTATTCGTCGACAACTACCGCGAACTGCTCGCTTTTCGCCTTCATGTTCTTGAAAAGCACGTCGACACGCACCGTGTCGGGCACAAGATATGCCTTTTTGACCGCCTGATTCAGCACGTTGTCTTTTGTTTTGTTTTTAAGACGGAAATAATCCTTTGCGTTCAGCACGCCGATTATCGTGTCGACGGTGTCGCCGCATACGGGATAGAACGTGTGGCGGCTCTTGTGTATTATCTCCTCCCACTCCTCAACGGAATCGTCCATGCTCAGTATGTCGACCTGTGTGCGGTGGGTTGCGATTTCGGAAACCACCGTGTCGTCAAACTCAAACACATTCTGAAGCAGCTCCTTTTCCTGCTTGCCGATTGTGCCCTTTTCGCTGCCGACATCTATCATCATTCTGATTTCTTCTTCGGAAGCCGTGTCGTCCTCCTCGTTGGGGTCGATGCGGCACAGGCGGAGAATGCCGTTTGTCGAGATGCTCAACAGCCAGACAATGGGGGCGAACAGCTTCGAAATGAAGCTGATAAGACCCGAAATGCCGAGAGCAAGGCTTTCCGTCTTTTTCATTGCAATACGCTTCGGCACAAGTTCGCCGAAAACTATCGTGAAAAACGAGAGAATAAGTGTGATGAGAATGACCGATACGGAGCTTATAATTCCGCGTCGCGCTTCGTTTATGCCGAGGGACATTATCCGGTTGACGAGCGGCTCCGAGAAATTGTCCGCCGCGAAAGCGGAGCCGAGGAAGCCTGCCAATGTTATAGCCACTTGGATTGTGGAGAGAAAGCGCGCCGGTGTACTCGTTATTTTTGCCAGACGCTTTGCGCGTTTATCGCCTTTTTTTGCCATTGCTTCAAGCTTGGCGTCGTTCATTGAGATGATAGCTATTTCCGCGGCTGCAAATATCGCATTGAGAGCGATAAGAATTACCTGAAGTATCAGTTGCGGTAGAATATCTGTCATAAGTATAAAAACCTCCGTTTAATCACAAAAAGCATAACCCTGCGGTATAAACCGCGAGCTATGCTTTGAATTTACATTATCGTTATATACAAGGGAACGGGAGATGTACTGTCGCCGTCGGCGGTATCCACTGTCGTTTGATCCTTTCAAATGTATTACAAAAAATTATATCACCGTGCGGCGGATTTGTCAATATCTAAATTTCAATTACGCGTCATGTGTATTAAAATGCACATTCCTGTCTTTGTTTGTTTTTTGATATTGCCTGCAATCTGCACCTACGGGTTGTGTTAAAGACAGAAAAAGCGCTTGTGTTCACAAAAAATACACAATAAAGTCAAAATAACGTTTGAATTTATTTACTGCCATGCGTATCATGTTTAATATATGTTTAACATTTTTACTGTATAATTCATATGAAATATTATATAGGAGAGAAATCGCATGACAAATACATTTTCTCAGGTCGGCGGAAAAAAGCTTTATCCGCTCACGCCCTCGCAGCAGACTATGTACTTCATGATAAAATACAGTCTGCACAAGCAGGTAATTCAGGTTCCGACGTCTTTCTCCGTCGGTGAAAAGCTTGATTTCAGGCTTCTTGCAAGGGCGCTGAATATCGAGATCGCCCGAAACGACTGCATGCGTCTGCGCTTTGTAAAAGAAAACGGCGATATAAAGCAGTATTTTCTTCCGGAGTATAAGCTTGACGGAGTCCGATGCTTCAATTTTAAGGACGAAGCGGAGATGAACGCGTTTCTCGACGGCGACGCTTCGACTCCCGTCCGCTTTTTAAAAGACGAGACTTTCAGGGTTTATTTCTTTTCGTGCGGGGATAAAAACGGTGTATATTTAAATGTATGTCATATGGTGATGGACGCTATGGCGGTGTCGGTGTTCTACCGCGACCTCTTTGCGGTGTACCGTTCGCTTAAGGACGGCGCCCCGATGCCCGCGCCCCTCGCGCCGTTTGAGGAGCATATAGAAAAGGAGCTTGCCTATCTCAAAAGCCCCCGCTTTGCCTCCGATGCGGAGGCTGTGAGCGCTTACCACAGACGCGGCGGCATGCCGTATTACTGCGGTATTCACGGTCCGGCTCTGCTTCTCGGTCAGCGTGTGAAGAAAAAGGATCCCTCGCTTACCGTTCCGTCGGCTTATGACCCGATACACGATCGCAGCCGGCTGTACCGCGCGCACATCGACGGAAGGACGGCTGCCGAAATGCTTGACTTCTGCAAAAGGAATGCCGTCGCACCCGAAACGCTCATTCAGTGCGGCTTCCGTCTGCATGCGTCGCATATCAACGGCGACATAAACGATACCTTTATGATGGTGCTGTGCGGCAGACGCGCCACAAGAAAAGAGCGGAACATGGGCGGATGTCTTGCGCAGCCGTTTATGACGCGCGTAAAATACAGCGGAGAAACAACATTTATGCAATTGCTTGAGGAATGCTCGGCGGTGAGAACGGAGCTGTACAGGCACAAGGATTTTCCTTATCTCTCGTCACGGCGCATACAGCAGGATATCTACGGACTGTCCTCCGCGCAGGGACCGTCGTTCATGATGTACACATGGCTTCCCGTCGGCACGCGGACGGAGGGATTGACCGTCCCGTCGGAATTTAACGGATACAACCTCGGCAGATATGTTATGCCGATGTATGCTTTTTCGTTTGAATCGGGAGAGGACGGCGGCATAGATATTGTTTACATGTACCGCACAAATCTGATTTCCGATGCGAACGTACGCTCGCTGCATGCGAATGCCGTCAGATATATCACCGCGGGAATTGCCGCGCCCGAAACAACCGTCGCCGAGCTTTGCTCCGACAGATAAGAGGAGCGAATTGCCTTATGGATAAAACGGGTAGGGAGTTTTCGGCTGTGCTTAATGCGTGCAGAGAGAAAATGCTTGCGTCGGGGCGTGTCGAAACGCTACGTCAGCTTCTCGACCGCATGAAAAAATACTACGGCGGCAGACGGCAGTTCGCCGAAAAAACAAAAAACGGAACGGTGTATTACACCACCGACACTTTTTACGGTGATGTACGCGCCGTCGGTCAGATGCTGCTGTCGCTCGGCGGGAATGTGCATGCCGCCGTCATCGGCGAGAACTCATATAACTGGCTTACGGCGTTTTTTGCCGCGGCTGCATCGGGGAATGTCGCAGTGCCGATTGATAAAGAGCTTCCCGACGATAAAATAGCGATTCTTGCCGAAAAAGCGGATTGCCGCGTGATGTTTTTCTCCGCATCCTATTCGGGTGCAGCCGAAAGGTTCGTTGAGGGCGGCGGAGGAAGGCTTGCCGTGTGCATCGGCGGAAATGCGCGCAATATCAAA
>OMRJ01000285.1 GCA_900313475.1 uncultured Eubacteriales bacterium
CGTGGTCGAGCGCAAGATAGGTGTTTGCAAGCGTCTGCGCCTCCACGCCCTGTGTTGCATCCACTATGAGCACTGCTCCTTCGCATGCCGCGAGTGAACGCGATACCTCGTAGTTAAAGTCGACGTGACCGGGAGTGTCTATAAGATTCAGTTCGTATTCTTTACCGTCGTTCGCCTTGTATTTGAGCGTGACGGCGCGTGCTTTTATCGTTATCCCGCGCTCCTTTTCAATGTCCATGTTGTCAAGAAGCTGCTGCTGCATATCGCGTGACGACACCGAATCCGTAATTTCGAGAAGGCGGTCGGCAAGTGTGGATTTGCCGTGGTCAATGTGTGCGATAATTGAAAAATTTCGAATGTGTGTTTTCTTTTCTCTCATATGTTCTATCCCTTTTTGTTGAGATTTGATTTTTGTCCGTTACCTGATGAACACCTTTACAGAGTGTCCTTGTGGGATTTAAAGCCCTGTCCGAGAACCTCCGACGAATCCGTTATGATGATAAACGGCTTATCGTCGTAGCGGGCGACTATTTTTCGCACCGCAGCTACCTCATGCGCTCTTACGACGCACATGAGCATTTCCCTTTCCTGACCCGTGTAGCCGCCGCGCGCGGGAATCACCGATACGCCGCGTCCGCAGAATTTTATAATATCGCGGCACACCTGTTCGGGGTCTTTTGTCATGATAAGAAGCATCTTGGAGTGACTCATGCCCGAAACCACATAGTCAACAGCCTGTGACGAGATAAAAATTATTATAAGCGAATACAGCACGCTCTCAATGCTTTTTGAGACTAATCCGTTGAGAAGCACGACGATAAAGTCGCACGCAAGCACAAGTTTGCCGACGGATATGTGCGGAAGCTTTATCCGCAGAAGACGGGCAAGGATGTCTATGCCGCCCGTTGTTGCGCCGCTCGAAAAAACTATGCCGAGACCCGCGCCGCATAACACACCGCCGAATATCGCAGCCACAAGCTTTTCGTCGCCGTTGAACAGCAGGTCGTATTTTTCTCCGATAAACTGCGTAAGGTCAATAAATCCCGACAAAAGGCTTGTCGCAACCATCGTGCGTATTATGAATTTGTAGCCGAAAACTTTCCACGATATTATGAAAAGCGGGATGTTTGCAACAAATACGAATGCGCCTATCGGCACGGCGGGAACAAGATGGTGGACTATCACGGCGATACCCGTAAGACCGCCCGTGACAAAGTGCATAGGCGTCGTGAAAATTACAACGCCTGTCGAGTAGAGCAGGCAGCCGAGACACCACAGCAGAAAATCCGCGGTGAGCGTTCCCGCCGCCTTGAGATCGAAGCTTTTCTTTCTTTCGGAGTTCATTCAAAAAACCTCTTTGACGCTTTATTCTTTTTTGCCGTCCGATTCCGCAATAACAGCGGAAAACAGCGATGACAGCCTTTTAAAATCTTTTTTAAGCCACAGATAGCCGACGAGTGCTTCAAAGCCCGTTGCTTTGTGATATTCGGCCTCCGTTTTATTTTTCGGTGTGTGAGCCGACGGGGCGTTGCGTCCGCGCCTGTACACCGATATTTCATTTTCGGTCAGCATCGGCGCGAGCCTGTCCGCCGCCCGTGCCTGAAAAGACGCGTTTACAAAATCGATCGCGCGAGAATGCAGCGTCTGAACGCGGGCGTCGCCGCGGCTCAAAACGAGCGTGCGCACCATGACTTCATACACGGCGTCGCCGACAAAAGCGAGACTCAAGCCCGACATTCCTGCCGGGGAGACGTCTTCTCCCGACAGCCCCGTAAGCATTTCGGTTATTTCATCAGGGCACATAGTCAAACTCCAGATCGTAGATTATTACCGTGTCGCCCTCTTTTATGCCGCGCTCGACAAGCGCCGCCAGAATACCGGACGACTCAAGCACACGCTGGAAGTATTGCAGCGATTCATAGTCTTCGATATCGGTCTTGTTGAGAATTTTAAGCAGCCATTCCGCCTCGACATAGTAGTCGTTGTCGCGCACCGTGATTTTGAAGCCCGAATCTTTTTTGCGTTCGAGCACCTCCATCGGCACAGGCTCGCTCTCGAACCGACGCACGGGAGGGAGAGTGGCAAGCTTTGCCGCCACGGCGTTTATAAGCTCTTTCGTGCCCTCGGCAATGGGCGCGATTATTTCGTAGTATTCAAGTCCCTGATCCTCGATGAATTTTCTGAAACGCGCGAGCTGCCCGTCCGTTGCAAGGTCGACCTTGTTTCCCGCCACTATCTGCGGGCATTTCGTGAGTTCGGGATTGAACACCGCAAGCTCTTTGTTGATGGTTTTGAAGTCCTCTATGGGATCTCTGCCCTCGCTGCCTGCCACATCCACTATGTGTACGAGCATGCGGCATCTTTCAACGTGGCGCAAAAAGCGGTGTCCCAGTCCCACTCCTTCGCCGGCTCCCTCTATGAGTCCGGGAATATCCGCCATTACAAAGCTGCTTTCGGGACCCATGCGCACCACGCCCAAAACGGGAGTGAGCGTTGTGAAGTGATAGTCCGCTATTATCGGCTTAGCTTCGCTTACAACCGATATGAGCGACGATTTTCCGACATTCGGATAGCCGAGCAGTCCAACGTCGGCAAGAAGCTTCAATTCAAGCTGAATTTCCCACTCCTCGCCGGGATAGCCGTCACGCGAGAAACGCGGAGCCTGACGTGTGGGCGTTGCGAAATGCCGGTTGCCCCAACCGCCTTTGCCGCCCTTTGCGGCAGTGAACGGTTCGTCGCCCGACATGTCGGCGAGCACCGCTCCCGATTCCGCCTCCTTTATTATCGTGCCCCTCGGAACCTTGATTATGAGGTCTTTTCCTTTTCTTCCGCTGCAATTGCCGCCGCCGCCGTTCCGGCCGTTTTCCGCTGTGTATTTTCTCTTGTAGCGGAAGTCTGCAAGCGTTGCAAGGTGATCGTCCACCTGAAAGACGATGTCGCCGCCCTTTCCGCCGTCGCCGCCGTCGGGACCGCCCGACGCAACATATTTCTCTCTGTGAAAAGTAACCGCACCGTCTCCGCCGTTGCCTGCTTTTATTTTAATTTTCGCAATGTCAACAAACATAGTATACTCCGTTTTTGTTATTTACAGTCATTTCAGTATAACACAAACGGACGGAAAAATAAATATATATATTATAAATTTTTCCCGGCGGCGGATAAAAACATCTGCACATATCCGTCTGCTGCCGTTTAAGGCTTATCAATCCGACCGGTGAAACGAGCATGAAATATTCTTAAACGGACAAAAAACCGTATTTTGCGGAGCATTTTTAATGCAGCATTCAAAATACGGTTCTGATTGTTTTTTTGCTTTGTCATTTTTGTTTTTGCCGAACGCGCAGTCCCTAGGCTGACGGGATTCGAACCCATGTCGCCCGTCAGTGCCCCTTTTCGGCACTTTTCGCCCTTTTCGTCTTGACTTGCGCCGGCAAG
>OMRJ01000151.1 GCA_900313475.1 uncultured Eubacteriales bacterium
CACCCGTGAAATAACATATATCTTTTACGGTCGCGCTTTCCGCATCGCGCAGAAAAGCCGCTACCGCACTTTGCTTCTCCGTAAGCTTCTCCGTGTCCGCTTTTTCGGACAGTGCGAACATACGTTGACTAAGCTCACGAACGCGCTCAAAGGTCCCGCTTTCACTTGAAACAAGACCTTTTTTCGCCATTTTCCGCAAAACCGCCGAGCCGTTGGAAATACCGAGCCTCTGCAGCAGCACAGACTCCTTGACCGGTTTTTTTGCAGTTGAAAGCAGCGCGGCGACACGCTGTTCGTTTTCGTTTTCGCACTCGTCCGCGCTCACGCATGAAAGGCTCCACAGACGCTCAACAACAGCGCAAGCACCTGCGGGAAGCATCACGCGCGCACATGAAAACAGTGTTGAAAAAGTCTGCTCGGCAAGCCACGGAATCATTAAAAGCTGCTCGTGACCGAGAAGCGGCTCCGCATCAAGCACGGATATAACGGTCTTCAGTGCGCTTACATCCGTTCCGTCGGGAATTATCTCCACCGACAGCACAATTGCAAGACGCGCCGTATTTGCCCGCCCGAACGGGACAAGCACCCGCATCCCCTCTTTCAGCTCCGGCTGCAGTTCCTCCGGAATGAGATAAGAAAACCGGCTGTCAAAGCTGTATGAACACTTTTCAACGGCTGTAACCGCGACCTTGCCTGCGACACAATGCTCCACTTTTTATTTATCCTCTGCGGGATTTTCAATGTAGCATTCGCCGTCCATAAAGTCTCTTATTGCAAGGCTTACGGGTTTTTCGATAAGGATTTCTTTTTCTTCGTTTGCCTTATCGGTTATCTCTCTCGAACGCTTTGCAACGCCGACAACAAGCGCATATCTGCTCATGTCACCCTTGAGGAGAGGTTTAAGATCAATGTTAATCATTTTTCGGTTGCTCCTTTTATAATTTTGCTTATTCTGTCAACGCAGTCTTCGAGCCTGTCGTTGACTACGCAATAGTCGTACATATCCTTGAACCGCATTTCTTCTTTTGCAATCTCGATGCGTTTTTTTATATCCTCGGCTGAATTTGTTCCTCTGCCGACAATACGTTTTGTAAGCTCGTCAAACGACGGCGGCGTGATGAACACCGAAACGGCATCCGGCAAAAGTCTTTTGATGTTAGCCGCGCCGTTAACCTCGATTATGAGAATAACCGTTTTTCCCTCATCGGCAAGGCGCTTTATTTCGCTTTTCAGCGTGCCGTAGTAATTATTGCCGTAGCGGACATACTCCACAAACTCGCCTTTTTCGATCTTTTTGAGAAATTCTTCTTTCGGAATAAAATAATAATCAATACCGTCCGTCTCACCCTCGCGTTTTTCGCGGGTGGTTGCAGACACGGTCTGCTGCACATCGGGAATGCGCTTTTTCAGTTCATCGTACACGGTGTTTTTTCCGCATCCGGAAGGACCGGATATAACAAATATCTTTCTTTTCGCTTCACCCATTTATTATTCACCGACTTCCCCGTTTTCTCCGTTTTCGTCAAAACGCCTCACAAGCTGTTCCGGCTTAAGGTAAGACAGTATCACATGCTCACTGTCCGTAAAAACCACGGAATATGTCTTGCGCCCTTGCGTTACATCTATAAGCCTGCCGGCTTCCTTCGCATTCTGAATAATTCTTCTCACAGGCGCCGAATCCGGACCTACAACGGCAACAACTCTCTCGGCATTGACAAGATTGCCGAAGCCTACGTTTACAAGCTTCATAATAAACCACCGTTATTCAATATTCTGAATCTGCTCCCTTATCTTCTCAACCAGCGCCTTTATATCGATGACCTTGCGGGCAATTTCGATATCGGAAGCCTTCGAGCCTATGGTATTCGCTTCGCGGTTTATCTCCTGCACGAGAAAATCGAGCTTTCTGCCGACAGGCTCCTCCGCTTCAAGCAAAGTGTGAAGCTGGTCGATATGGCTTCTCAAACGCACGGTTTCTTCGTCCACCGCTATTTTGTCGGCAAACACCGCCGCTTCGGTAAGAAGTCTCTGTTCGTCGACCGAGGTATCGCCGACAAGCTCCGCAATGCGCGCTTTCAGCTTCTCGTTATATTCCTTAACGGTCTGCGGGGAGCGCTTCTCTATAAACTCAACATTCTTTATAATTTCGTCCGCCTTACCCAAAACATCGTTTTTAAGCTTTTCGCCTTCGGTTTCGCGCATGGCTGTAAAAGATTTTACGGCTTCAAGCGCTACGTCTTTGACGACTGACCAGACAGCATCCTCATCGGCGGGATTTTTTCTGACCGTGAAGATATCGTCATGGCACGTAAGAATATCAACGGTTCTGTCCATCGACAAATGATATGTTTCGCACAGCTCGTCAAATGCAGCCATATAGCCCGCCGCAAGAGAATGATTTATCTGCACTGCGCAGTCATCCTCGCGATCGCTCTCAATAAGCACGCTGCACTCCGCTTTTCCGCGTGAAATATAGTCCTTAAGAAAAGTTTTGAGCTTTTCCTCCAAAAAAGAATATGCTCTGTAAACCTTTGCGGAGAACTCGAAATATCTGTGGTTTACACTCTTGATCTCGACCGTAACGGTAAAACCGTCGGCAGAGCCGACAGCCCGTCCGTATCCCGTCATGCTTTTTGTCATTTTATTTTCCTCCGTAACCGTCAAAAACGTCCGGACTGACGTTTAAGAAGTGACACTTCATCCTTTGTAAGTTCACGGTATTCACCGGGGCGAAGATGCCCGAGTGTAAGCTGACCTATCGCAATACGTTTAAGCCGAACCGTTTCAAGTCCCGCCGCCTCGCACAGCCGCCTTATCTGACGGTTTCTGCCCTCGTGAAGAATTACCTCCAACACGGACTTGTCGGGTTCGTTTGAAACAACTCTGACCTCTGCGGGGTATGTTTCGCGCCCGTCTATCATCATAGACGAGGTAAGCACGGTGATCTGCTCGTCTGTTACCTTCGGACGGACGCTCACACGGTACGCCTTTGATATGCGGCGCGACGGATGCGTTATTGCATTGGCAAAGTTCCCGTCGTTGGTCAAAAGGAGCAGCCCCTCCGAATCCCTGTCAAGTCTGCCGACGGGGTACACACGGCAGCCGACGTCACTTATAAGCTCCGCAACGCACTTTCTGTCAAGCTCATCGCTCATAGTGGTGACATATCCGCGCGGTTTATATAGCATTATATATCTGTTGCCGCCGCCGACATGCGTCAGCTTTTTGCCGCAGAAAATGACGGAGTCGCGCTTCGGGTCAACCTTTTCGCCTATTTCGGCAATATGACCGTTCACTTTAACCTTACCGGCCTGAATAAACTCCTCTGCCTTTCGGCGCGAGGCAATGCCGCAGTCGGCAATGAATTTTTGCAATCTTACTGTTTCGTTCATTTTATTTTATAACACCATAAAGGTCGACGGTATGTATTTTTTTACCCTCAACCTTTATTCTTCCTCTGATTTTGAGATTTGCGTGTTTTTTTAACCGATTTATTTTGCGGCAGCGGATTTGTCGTTTTTGAGCTTTGATACGGTGCCGGAAACCTTATCGATAACATCGGGAACCATATTGACGAGACGTTCTGCCGCATTGTCGTTTGCAGTAATGTGTTTGAGCGTCACCTCGCCGTCCTTAAGCACAAGGAACGCAACGGGATTTATCGTGATACCCGCGCCGCCTGCGCCGCCGAAAAGCTCTTTGCCGTTCTTTGACGGAAAATCGGAACCGCCCGCCGCAAAGCCGTATGTAACCTTTGAAACGGGAATAACCGTTATATCCTCACTTAGCTTCATCGGTTCGCCGACTATTGTGCTGACGTCGACAAGCTGACGTACCTTTTCGATTGTGACTGAAAGGATTCCTGATGCGTTTTTTTCACTCATTTGTTACTTCACTCTTTCGTATATTATTGTTTTTTTCATCTGTTTTTTGTGCCGTGTTAACCGAATTTGTTTTTGTCGTTTTGGAAATTCTGATAAGCGGCCCCAAAAGCACCTTGAACACAAGTTTAATCACAAGTGCAAGCGCAATGCCGAGCAGCCTTATCGGGACGACATGAAACCTTATTCTGAACGACGCCTCACCGTAACGCGCGAGATAATCGGGATAAACATTTATATTGTAGTTCTTGAGCGTGCAGGCGGAAGCGAGAGCACCGAGCATCGGGAACAGCACGGAACTGACCTCGCCGTAATAAACTGCGGTTTTTGCAGCGTCCTTTTTTGCACAGCGTATGTCGAGATCAAATTCCTCGACGATACACGCTCTGAACAACCCGCCGAAAAAGGTGCCGAGATAAGAAAACACCCGCTTCAGAATCTCAATAAGTCCGTCGATTCCCTCGGTTTCATACAGAAGTTTTAACAGACTGACGTCGCCTTTTTTCTTCTTGGGAGAGGTCTGTTCGGCTGAGCTGCTTTCACCGCTGCCGGACGATGCGTTTTCGGATGAATTTTCCGTAGCTTCGGCATTTTCCGCTGCTTCGGCGTTTTCGGTATCGGGCGGCTGTTCGGCAGCATTGCCGGCAGACTCTGCCGACGCTTTCTTTTTCTTTGAAGGGTAAAGCGGTATCTTCAAAAACAGCCACTTCAGGAAGACCTCGGTCTTTTCGTCGGAATACTCCGCCGACACAACAGCCTTAACACACAGCGCGGCTGTGACAACGGCTATGATCACGAGAAGTATCCACCCGATTATTTTCAATACGATCAATTGCTGTCACCCCGCTTGTCAAAGAATGGAAATCTGTCCGTCTATGCCGGACACGTCGCTTTGTATGTTTTCAAGCGCCGCTGCCGCAGCCTTTGTATCGGGTATTTCCGGCAGCTCGGCAAGAGTGGACATACAAAAGCACTTCAAAAAATCCGTTGTAGTACAGTATATCAAAGGTCGACCCGGTAAGTCAAGTCTTCCGCATTCTTCTATGAGATTTCTTTGGCATAA
>OMRJ01000086.1 GCA_900313475.1 uncultured Eubacteriales bacterium
AAATTTAGTTAAGGAAAAACTCTCTGAAAATATCGGTGCATCCGGTTCGAAAGCAGGAGAACTGACAGCGGAAGCAGCCGAAAAGCTCGGACTTGAGGCAGGCACTGCGGTCGCATATTCAATAATTGACGCACATGTTTTTGTGCCGGCGGTAGGAATTGCGGAAAAGGGAAAAATGCTTGCGATTATGGGCACTTCCACCTGTCATATGCTTCTTTCGGACGAGGACAGACAGGTAAAAGGTATCGGGGGCGTTGTCGAGGACGGCATTCTACCGGGATTTTTCGGTTACGAGGCCGGTCAGGCTTGCGTCGGTGATCATTTTCATTGGTTTATCGAAAACTGTCTCCCCGTATCTTATTATGAGGAAGCAAAGCGGAAAAATATAAATATTCATAAGCTTCTTCGCTCAAAAGCGGAAAAATACAAGCCCGGAGAAAGCGGACTGCTCGCGCTCGACTGGTGGAACGGCAACCGTTCGGTTCTTGTAGACGGCGATCTTACGGGGATGATACTCGGCATGACGCTTACGACAAAGCCCGAAGAAATATACCGTGCTCTGATTGAAGCGACAGCATTCGGTACAAGGATAATTGTCGAAACATTCCGTGAATACGGCGTCCCTGTGAATGAGTTTTTCGCTGCGGGCGGTATTGCAAAAAAAGATCCCATGACAATGCAGATATATTCCGATATTCTTAATCTTCCAATTAAAATTGCGGGAAGCGACGAAGGCGGAGCGCTCGGTTCGGCAATTCTCGGTGCCGTTGCAGCGGGAAAAGCACGCGGCGGATATGACGATGTCTATTCCGCGGCGGAAAAACTCGGTAAAGTAATGGACTTTACATATAAACCGATACCGGAAAACGTTGAACTTTACAATAAACTTTTTGATGAATACAAAATTCTTCACGATTATTTCGGAAAAGGCGGAAACGATGTTATGAAACGTCTGAAAAAAATCCGACTTTCCGTAAAGTAAAATGCTTTACATAAGGATTATTTAATATGACTGAGTTTACCCATTTGCACATTCATACGGAATATTCACTGCTTGACGGGGCTTGCCGTATAAAGCCTTTGATAAAGCGCGTCAAAGAACTCGGAATGAAATCCATAGCGATGACGGATCACGGTGTTATGTACGGTGCCGTCGACTTTTATAAAGCCTGTAAGGATGAGGGGATAAACGGAATCATCGGCTGCGAAGTGTATGTTGCGCAGCGGACGCGTTTTGATAAGGTTCACGGACTTGACAGCGAGCGTTATCACCTTGTTTTGCTGTGTGAAAACGAAACGGGATATCACAACCTTATTAAAATGGTGTCCCGTGCGTGGACAGAGGGCTTTTACACAAAGCCGAGAGTCGATAAAGAGCTTCTCGAAAAATATCACGAGGGGCTTATATGCCTATCGGCATGTCTTGCAGGTGAGATTCCGCAGGCTTTTTTGAACAACGACTACGAAAAAGCAAAACAAACCGCGTTGTGGTATCAGAGTGTGTTCGGAAAAGAAAATTATTTTCTTGAAATACAGGATCACGGTCTTGAAGAACAGAAAAGAACAAATCCGCAGATAATTAAGCTTGCGCATGAGCTGGATATTCCGCTTGTTGTTACAAATGATGCACATTATATTTGTAAAGAAGATGCGGAAATTCAAAAAATACTTGTCTGCATTGCCACAAAGCACACGATAAACGAAGATACAGGCATGGGTTTCTCCACGGAGGAATTTTATGTCAAATCGGGCGATGAAATGGCTGCGCTTTTTCCGGACGTTCCGGAAGCCGTTACAAATACAAATAAGATAGCTGAGCGCTGTCATGTCGGCTTTACCTTCGGCGATACAAAGCTGCCGTTTTTCCAAGTGCCCAATAATCAGGATCACTTTGAGTTTTTCCGAGATATGTGTTATGACGGCATGGTCAAACGCTACGGCAAGGACTATCCGCAGGAATATATGGATCGACTGAATTATGAGTTGGGCATAATTCATCAAATGGGTTTTATAGATTACTTCCTGATAGTTTGGGATTATATCAACTACGCAAAATCCGTTGGCATCCCCGTAGGCCCCGGACGAGGCTCGGGTGCAGGCAGCATTGCTGCTTTTACATGCGGAATAACGGACATTGACCCCATGCGTTACTCGCTGCTGTTCGAACGTTTCCTGAATCCCGAACGGGTAAGCATGCCCGACTTCGACATTGACTTCTGTTACGAACGCAGACAGGAGGTCATTGAATATGTTGTCCGTCGATACGGCGCGGATCATGTTTCACAGATCGCAACATTCGGTACTCTTGCCGCAAAGGGAGCGGTACGTGATGTCGGCAAGGTGCTCGGCATGTCCGTTGCGGAGGTTGCCGCCGTAACAAAGGAGATTCCGCAGGAGCTTGGCATGACTATTCAAAAGGCTCTTGAAACGAATCAGGAGCTTAAAAAGATGTATGACGGCAGTGAGATGATAAAAAAAGTCATCGACACTTCAATTAAAATTGAGGGAATGCCGCGAAACACCGGCATGCATGCGGCAGGCGTTGTTATCTGTGACAAACCCGTTGATGAATATGTACCTCTTTTTAAGAGCGGCGATTCGGTTGTAACGCAGTATTATAAAGGATGGGTTGAGAAGCTCGGTCTGCTGAAAATGGACTTTTTGGGACTCCGTACCCTTACGGTCATTGCGGACGCGGAAAAAATGATAAGAAAAAAAGATCCCGATTTTTCAATTGAAACGATTGATGTCGACGATCAGAATGTATACAAAATGCTCGGTGAAGGCGGAACCTTCGGCGTGTTCCAGTGCGAATCCGGCGGCATACGGGCACTGATGATAAACATGCAGCCGCACAATCTTGAAGATATAATAGCCGTTATCGCTCTTTACCGTCCCGGTCCTATGGACTTTATACCGGCTTATCTGCAAAACAGACAGGATCCGGAGCACATTCAATACCACTGCCCCGAATTGAAGCCTATTCTTGACGTTACCTACGGCACTATCGTTTACCAGGAACAGGTTATGCAGATATTCCGCGATTTGGCAGGATATTCGCTCGGCGCGGCAGACATGGTACGACGCGCCGTTGCAAAAAAACAGGCAGATGTGCTTGCCGCGCAGAGAAAATTCTTTCTGTACGGCTCCGACGGAAAAGACGGCGGTTCAAAGTGCGACGGTTGCTTAAAGCGCGGTATCAGCGAAGAAGCGGCAAATAAAATTTTCGATGATATGGCGTCTTTCGCCTCTTACGCATTCAATAAATCTCATTCGGCGGCATATGCGCTTGTTACATACAGAACGGCGTGGCTTCGCAGGTATTATCCTCAGGAGTTTATGGCGGCAATGCTCACGAGCGTTCTCGATAATACGGATAAGGTCGTCGGGTACATAACGGAATGTCAGACCGGACTCGGTTTTCAGGTTTTACCGCCAAGTGTTAACGAGTCGGAGGAAAAGTTTACCGTTGTCGGCGACAATGTCCGTTTCGGACTTCTTGCAATCAAAAATCTCGGCAGCGGAATAATACAGGTTATTATAAAGGAACGGGAAGAAAACGGCCCCTACGGCAGCTTTAACGAATTTTGCCGCCGCTGTTACGGAAAGGATCTCAACAAACGGGCACTTGAAAGCCTTATAAAGAGCGGAGCGTGCGATTGCTTCGAGCTTAACAGAAACCAGATGCTTTTAATGATTGACGAGGTTCTTCTTTCACTCGAAAACGATAAAAAAAGTAAAATCGAAGGACAAATCGGACTTTTCGATCTCGGTTCGGCACTTGCAAAAGCTGTTGAAATTGCAGCGCCGGATGTTCCCGAAATGCCTCAGAAAGAAAAACTGCAGAATGAAAAGCTCACGACCGGTCTTTATATGTCCGGGCATCCGATGGCGGAATATACCAAGCTTTCACAGGCTTTGGGTTCCGCTAAAACCGC
>OMRJ01000016.1 GCA_900313475.1 uncultured Eubacteriales bacterium
AAGACCTTCAACAGCGATGTCATTGAGACCGAGGTTGAGGATAGTGTCCATCATGCCGGGCATTGAAGCGCGGGCACCCGAACGAACGGAAACGAGAAGGGGATTTTCCTTATCGCCGAACTTTTTGCCCGTAATACCTTCCATCTTAACGATATACTCGTTGATTTCAGTCATGATTTCGGGATTGATTTCTTTGCCGTCCTCATAATACTGCGTGCAAGCCTCGGTTGAAATGGTGAAGCCCTGAGGAACGGGAAGACCGATGTTGGTCATTTCCGCAAGGTTTGCGCCCTTGCCGCCGAGAAGCTCTCTCATGTCGGCATTGCCTTCCGAGAAAAGGTAACAATACTTTTTACTCATATTTTTCCTCCGTATTTCAGCCGTAAAGACTGAATTATTTTTTTCATCTTTCCCGAAGAATAACAGTAATTAACTTCGGGCAGGTTTAACCTTACATATTATAGCAGAGTCCGATTATGTTTTGCAAGTAATTTTATGGATAATTTGACGAAAACAGGTAACTTTTTTTTGTTGTTTTTACATAAGTCCCGTGTTTTTTATCAACTCGATATAACTTTTCTTTTCATCTTCGGAAAAACGCTTTTGCGGTGATGCCGCATTTCCCACATCAAATCCCTGATATTCAAGAATTGCTTTAACTCCCGAAATGATGGGGTACTGTTTCATCACTGCGATAATGCACGTGATTTCGCGCTGGACGCGCAGCGCTTCTTTCATGTCGCCGGACGCGAAGGCGTTGTATACGGCTTTCATTTTCGGAAGCATAAAGTTATATGTGGAACCGATTCCGCCGTCGGCACCTGCGGCAAGTCCGCACAGAAGCGTTTCGTCAGGTCCGTTCATTACGGAGATATCGTCACGCGACGCTTTAAGCCGTATGAACGGATCGTAGTCGGAGTAAGTCCATTTGACTGCCGTTATGTTTTCAATGTCGAGCAGCCGACGGAACAAATCCATGGAAACGGTGACGGCAGCCGAAGGCGTGTAGTAAATCATGAGCGGGATATTTACGCTTCCGGCAATGCGCGCATAGTAGTTATAAATATCATCCTCGTCATATTCGAAATAGAACGGCGGAACGGCGGAAATTGCATCCGCTCCGCATTTTTCGGCGTGACGCGCAAGCTCCAATGTGCGTTCGATGTTCATATCGGTTATATGAACTATTTTTGTCGCTGCGTCGCCGATATATTCCACGGCTTTTTCGCACAGCGTTTTACGTGCGTCGGTTGAGAGTAAAAAACCTTCGCCTGTTGCTCCGCCGATATAAAAGCCGTCGGCATTTTGCGAAATATGATGTTCGATAAGACTGCGAAGCACCGGGACATTTATTTTTTCACAAGCGGTGAGCGGTGTTATAAGGGCGGGCATTATTCCCGATATTTTTTTCATTTTTGTTTTCTCCCTTTTTGCTTTTTTTGTTTCTGCCGTTTATACAGATATCGGTATATTCAGAATAATCCGAAAAGATAATCAAGTCAATAAAAAGCAAGACACATAAACGGGGACGCAAAAACAAAAAAGTTCTTTTCGGTTTGTTTAACATAATAACCGAAAAAACAGCCGTGGCAGTTGACTTAAGTTAAGCTGTCCGTATATACTGCGGACCGGCAAAGATGAACAAAAAACAGAACAAAACATTACAGCAGGAAAATTTAAAGACTGCACTTCACAATGCATCGTCGCAAAACGTGAAATACAGTCTCCGATTTGAATCCGTGCCGTCCGTCTTTGAATCCGTGCCGTCCGTCTTTGAATCCGCGCCGTCCGTCAGTGCCGCTTTTCGGCACTTTTCGCCCTTTTCGTTTTGACCTGCGCCGGCAAGCCTGTATCCCAAAAAAACGAAAAGCAGTTTGCCGAAAACGGCACGGGTTCGGTTCCCGTCAGCCTACGGTTTTTCTTTTTTTATTCTGCGCCGAACGTGACAGTCCGTAAAAACGGTTCAGCGTTGCGGAAGAACGCTGAAATTCCAATGATCCGCGCCGCAGGTGCAGTAACGTAACTGTTCAAATCCGATTTTTCTGAAAAGATCAAACAGAATTTTTACAAGAACACGTGTCAACCCCTTTGAGTGGCACATGCATGTGCAGATTTCTTTATCGGTTCCGAGCACCTTGAAAGGAACGCATGACATTGACGCAAATTTTCCTGCTGCGGAATTAAGCGGAGCGCTGATGCACGCTCCGTCAATTACGGTTTTGCCGTCAAAATATTCGATATAGCTGTCGAGCAGTTTCCAAAGCTCACCGATTTTTTTGTAGATATCTCCGGCATTGCGTTCGGTTAAGATTTCTTCGAGGTATTTTTCATAAAGAATGAAGATTTCATCATAGGCTTCCGCGTTTACCAAACCGTTTTGAATATCCGCGCGGATTTTTTCCATTATTTCTTCAAAAACACCGTCCATGTACGGTTCAAGTTCTGTTTCCGCCGCCTTCAGTTCATCCGAGACGCGAAGATATTCCTCTACGGATGACGTAAGACGGAATTCCGCAAGCCCCAAGCCGCTTTCAAAGGTGTTTGTGAACATACCGCGGACGGTTATGTCCTTAAGAGAAATGCAGTTCAGAAACGCATCGGCATTAACGGCTCCGACTTTTTTCGGAATGTCAATCGATTTAAGAGAAATGCATTTGTAAAAAGCCTCATAACCGATGTGCAGCAGTGTGGACGGGAGAGAAACGCTTTCGAGTCGCACGCAGCTGTCAAAAGCAGCGTCCGGAATTTTTGTGACGCCTTCTCCCAGAATGACGCTTGTGATTTTTGTTGCATACTGTTCCCAACCGTCGGATAAACCGGGGCACAGTTCTTCGGGAAGCGTGCCTTTTCCGTTGATTGTAAGCGTCATGTCCTGTGTGAGAACGTAGTTGAACCCGTCAACTTTGCCTTCGATCAAAACATTGCCGCCGGCAAGAGCTGCAACGCCGAAGGCGGAGAGAAGGATTAAGGCAGAAAGAATTACCGAAAGAGCCTTTTTTACTTTTTTCATGGGTATAACCTCCTTTTTTTGAGGGGGAGCCCTCTTTACATTTCAATTATAGCATTAAAACAAGATGAATGCAATTGTTCATTTTCCACTGATTTTCTACCTGCAAATTTACACATCCTACAAAAACGTTCAGCGTTTTATAAAACCCATTCTGATAAGGCTTGTTTCGGTATCGGAGAAAGAAACCGTGTCGGAATCCCTCTTTGAGTAGTTTGAAATTATGCCTAAGGTAATGAGATCGTTTACATTTTGAGCGTTGTCGAGCGCGAAGAAATGCATAGTCAGCGCGTAGATGCCGTTTTCGTTTTTTATGTCATATGAGCAGTATTTTTCGTTGGCGATCGCCTCGCATCTGTTGCGCACAGTCCCGTCAAAATCCTCAAATTCGCTGTCTGTCATACCGCTGACAGTGTAGTATACGGTGTCGTACATTTCAATGACCGTGTCCTTTTTGTAGCCGAGTTCTATCGTTTCGAGACTGTCTTCTCCGGTCGTTACGGCAAACGACGCGGATTTGAGGTTGTCAAAGCCGACGGGAGAGTCCGTGACCGAGTTGTCGGACAAAAGCTTCAGATAGGCTTCGGAGGCTTTGTCCGATACCTTGCCGCGTGGATTCATTTCCTTTATCAGCGGAGCCGCGACGAATGCGGCAATGAGCGATACAGCCGCAAATGCAAGTGCGGCAATAATAACTGTTATCTTTTTTTTATTGTTGTTTTCCGACATGTTATTCTCCCATCGGTTGCGGTTCGTTGAGTTTAATAATATTGTATAGGCGCGGTCAACCTATAAAAGGGGCGTTCGGTTTTCGGAACGTCCCTTTTGAAAGTAATTATTTTTTCAGGCTTTTGAACAGCTTAACGTTGTCGGACGTGCAGGTGTATTTGCCGTCCTCAACGCCGTGGATTATCTCACATACCTTGTCGTTGTAGGGTGTGGGGACACCGTATTTTTTGCCGTAGGCGCAAACCACGCCGTTTATCGCGTCGACTTCGCATTTTCTGCCCTTTTCGAGATCCTGCAGCATGCTTGCCTTAAGCAGGCGGTGCTTTTTGATGCAGATGGGGATGAGTGCGAACGCAAGCTTTTTTTTCAGCCCGTCGCGCTTATAATCGAGCAGCTTTACAATGTCCTTACCCTGAACAGGCTCGATTTTTATGCCTGCGGCTGCTGCGACATCTATACATTCCTTTATGAGATTTTGGCAGCAGACACGCGATTCCCTGTTTTCGGCGGCATCGCCGAAGGTGCCGCCTGTAACAGCCGACATTCCGCTGAAGGTTGCGTTTATGAGAAGCTTTGACCAACGAACTCCCATGAAATTATCTTCAATTTCAACGGGACACATTTTTTCGAGGAGCGCTTTAACCGCATAGAGCTTTTCGTCTTTTTTTCCGTTCATTCTGCCCAGACCGAAGCTCATGCTGTCAGGCTCGCTTGTAAGCTCCGACACACCCTTGCCGTGAAGCGTAGCGCCCCATGCAACGGTGCAGCCCATTGTTCTGTCCTTACCGACAACCTCCGAAACGGACAGCTCCGGAAGACCGTTTTGCAGCGTGCAGACGATGCAGTCGTCGGTCATGTTTTTTTGAAGACCGCGAAGAACGTTTACATTGTCGAGCTGCTTTGTCAGAAGCAGGACAAGCTCGTATTTTTCGGTCATTTCGTCGGGTGTGAGCGCGTGAACCGGCACAGTCATGTCAACGGTTCCCGTGATGTGTGCGCCGTTTTTGTTCATCGCGTCCACATGCTCGCGGTTTCTTGTTACGAGATCAACGTCGGCTCCCGCTTTAGAGAGATATGCGCCGAGAACGGTGCCGAGCGAACCCGCTCCGTAGATTACAGTTTTCATCAGCCGAGTCTCGCTCCCGGCTTAATGCCTACAAGTCCGAAGAACCAGTTTATCAGATTCGTGAAGAACTGCCCCAGCTGTGTGAGGAAGTTGATTATCGACGATCCGCCCTTGTTAACGAGGTTATAAGATACGATAACGATATCGCATGTAATGCCCTTCTGCGCCGAGCCTACGGTGTAGACGCCGTTTTCATCGGGAATGAGCCTGTCTTTTCCGTCAACGGTGAAATCCGCCATGTTGTCTTCGTTGGCATTTATAATGTCGACATAATAAGTGTCGGCGGCAAACGCTCTGTAGCAGGTGGCGTCGTTCTCGGCATAGCTGCCTATCATTTCGATCTTGAATCTGAAAACACCGCCGTCGGTGACGTAGTTCGTATCGGAATCAACGGGAACTACCTTAAACATTTTCTGCTGTTCCTTAAGCACCGTTACGGAGTGAGCCTTTGTATAACCGTCCGCAGCAAGCACTGCGGGAGCGGCGCACATAAGACAGATTACCGCGGCAAGAATTACCGCCAATACCTTTTTCATTGTGACAACTCCTTCTTTTGTGCAGTCCGGCAAAAAACGACGGACAAACACACAATTTTTCATATCAATTATAACCGCTGCCGCGCAGATTTGCAACAGTTTCGGGCGAAAAAAAATATTCATCGGAAAAAATAACGCAATATGTTTGCGGCGATCGTGAAGACCGGCGGTGCTTTTGTTCTGCCGTCCGCCGTCTTTTTTATTTATCCCGTACCGTGCTTTCGATTTCGGGAAGAATCTTTCTTGCGATAAGTACAGTTTGATCGAACAGGGTGTCAATGCTGCACTTCAACGCAAAACGTTCGGCATCCCCACTGTCGTTTACTCCTATTCCGAGGAGGGTGTCTGCCGAGCAGCCGAGAACGGTGCAGATGTTTTTCAGCGTTTTCAGTGACACTCCCGTGCAGCCGCCCTCGATATCGGATGAAATCCGTATTTAGGCTGACGGGATTCGAACTCATGTCGCCCGTCAGTGCCCCTTTTCGGCACTTTTCGCCCTTTTCGTCTTGACTTGCGTCAG
>OMRJ01000055.1 GCA_900313475.1 uncultured Eubacteriales bacterium
ACGCCGTCTGTGCTATGTCGGTATAACACGCGCGAAAAAGAAGCTTTATCTTCTCAATGCATACAGCAGAATGCAGTTCGGAAAAACCACAATGAATCCTCCATCGGTTTTTCTCTCCGAGATCCCGTCGGAGCTGACCGAAAACACAACTCCTGCGGGCAGTGGGAACGGAGCGGGATATTACGGGTCTTTCGGCGGCTTTACCGAAAAACGGGGCGGATATTTTTCCGACGGCGGCGAGAGCTATGCCGGAGCGTCGAGCCGAGGATATTCCGATTCACCGTTCGGCGGCTCATCCTACGGCAAATCGTCCTACGGCGGCAGATCGGCATCAAACCGTACCGCGCGCGAGATTCCGAAATTTACATCCCCGTCGGCGGTGAAAAAAACACCGCCCGCCGATATTAAGGTCGGCGACACGGTGATCCATAAAAAATTCGGAAAAGGTCTTGTCGTTCTTGCGCAGCCGCTTGCTAACGATCTTCTTTTGGAGGTTGCTTTTGACACTTGCGGTACAAAGAAGCTCATGGCGGGTGCCGCGCACCTCGAAAAAACCGAGTAGCTTTACATTGACCTTATGATAGGGTGTATCCGAACATTGGTCACATCTCTTTCGCGGTCAAAGCGGTATATGCTCATTATGAGTCCGATGCCGATATAAATGCACAGATTCGACGAGCCGCCCGCGCTGAAAAACGGCAGCGTTATTCCTATGACAGGCAGAACCTTAAGGCACATGCCGACGTTAATTATTACCTGACTCATTATCATTGCGGCGGTGCCGTAGCACATCAGCGATGTTGCTCCGAATTTGGAGTGACGTCCGACCGATATTATCCTGAGAGAGATTGCAAGCAGCAGTGCGAGCGCCAAAACGCAGCCGACGAAGCCGAGTTCTTCGCCCGTCGCAGTGAAAATCATGTCGTTTTCCGCTTCGGGAATCGCGTTCGGCTGTTGGGTGAGCGTACCGTGAAAAAGACCCTCTCCCGTAAGACCGCCGTTGCGCAGAGCTTTCAGTCCCTGTTCCTGCTGATACATTATGTCGGCGTAACGGTTGGGATATATAAGTCCCAAAAAACGCTCCTTCTGTGTTGAGTCAAACAGAAAGTACCATATTGCCGGAGCCGCCGCGCATACGGTTGCGCCGCCTATTATGAAGTACCGCAGCTGCACTCCCGCGCAGAATGCGATGACAATAAAAATCAGCATAAATACGAGCGCGCTGCCCATATCGCCCGACAGGACGACAAGACCTATCGGGATCGCCGCATGCAGACCGAGCAGAAGAATGTGTGTAAATACCGTCAAACGGTCGCCGATAAGCTCAATGTGCATGCTCAGCGTTATGATAAACCCTATTTTCATCAACTCCGACGGCTGAAAAAACAATCCTGTAGAGCCGAGCTTGAGCCATGTTTTCGCGTCCGGACGTTCTTCGGGACCGACACCGATGAACAGCGTGAGCAAAAGCAGCGCTATGCACACCGCGCCTATCAGAGGGAACATCTTCGATATAAAATTGTAGTCGATAAACGAAATAATGAGTGCTCCTATCGCACCTACGGCAACGGCGAGCAGCATCGTGCGTGCGTCACGCGAAATAAAAGCAGCGGGATCTTTTTCCGCCAGCGTTGCGCTGTAAACCATCAGTATGCCGTAGCCCGATGCCGCAAGGCACAGAAAAAACAGCAAAAAGTCAGTTTCCTTCAGCACTGTTTTAATCGCATTTATAATTTTCGACATCTTTTGTCTCCAAAGTCATTTTTGTATATTATATATTTTTATTCTTACTATTTCAATAGAGTTCGGGGGACTATCCTTGAAAAAATATTTTTCGTCTTGTGAAGAAGAAACAATGCGTGTTGCCGAGGATATTTGCGGACACATCCCGTCCGGCAGCGTTGTTGCTTTTTCGGGCGGTATGGGAATGGGAAAAACGGCATTCGTGCGCGGTGCGCTCAAAGCCTACGGCAACACATCGTTCGTGAACAGTCCCACATTTGCGCTTGTGCACGACTACGGCGGCATTCCGCATATATATCATTTTGATATGTACAGAATTTCGGGACTCGACGATTTGTATTCTACGGGTTTTTTTGACTATCTCGATGACGGAAGCATTCTTTTCATCGAGTGGAGTGAAAACATACGTGAATTTCTGCCCGAAAACACCGTGTATATAGATATCAAACGCGGGGAAAAAGAAAACGACAGAGTTATAACGGTTACGGGAGGTGAGTTTTAATGACTGTTCTCGGAATAGACACATCCGCCGTTTCCTGCGGTGCGGCTGTGCTGAAGGACGGAAAAATAATATCCGACGTATATCTGAATGTCGGACTTACGCATTCGCAGACGCTGATGACCGCCGTCGATTCGGCACTTAAAAACTGCGGGCTTACACTTGCCGACATTGATATTCTTGCCGTTGCGGCGGGACCGGGTTCGTTCACGGGCATAAGGATAGGCGTGTCGGCGGTAAAGGGTATGGCATTTGAACGCAATATTCCCGTTTACGGTGTTTCTGCGCTTGAAGCGCTGGCGTGCGGAGTGAGACGAAAAAACTGCGTTATCTGTCCTGTAATGGACGCCCGCTGTTCGCAGGTCTATACCGCACTGTTTTTGTTTGACGGCGAAAAAACGGTCAGACTTTGCGAAGACGAGCCGTTGAAGCTTGACGAGCTGAAGGAGAAGCTTGCGAAGTTTTCTCAGCCGATCGTTTTTGTCGGCGACGGAATCGGTGTCGCGAAAAAGTATTTCGGCGACGGCGGCGGCATGGAATATTTTTCGGCACTTTTTGCGTTTCAGCACGGTTCATCTGTTGCATCCGCCGCTTACATGATGTATAATAGCGGTGTTAAGCCTATCGACGGCGACAGTCTGTTTCCGCGGTATCTGCGTTTGTCACAGGCGGAACGCGAACGAAAAACAAGGGAGAATGAAAAATGATAGCACTCGGAAGTGACCATGCGGGCTTCCCGCTCAAGGAAGCAATAAAAAAATATCTCGACGGAGAGGGTGTTGAATATATCGACTGCGGCGCATATGACACACAGTCGTGCGACTATCCTTTACAGGCGGAAAAAACCTGTCTTAAGGTATTAAACGGTGAATGTGAAAAAGCGGTGCTTTGCTGCGGCACCGGTATAGGCATATCAATGGCGGCAAACAAGGTTAAAGGTATACGCGCCGCCTGCTGTTCCGATTATTTCAGCGCAAAATACACCAGAATGCACAACGATGCAAACGTACTCTGCCTCGGAGCGCGCGTTATCGGCGAGGGCGCTGCGCTTGAATTGGTGAACGTGTTCCTGAATACGGAGTTTGAGGGAGGAAGACATCAGAGACGCATCGATCAGATCACAGAGCTTGAAAACAAATACTGATTCACATAAATTCGGATAATTTGCGGATTTGCTATTGAAAAAGTGAGTTTGCGGGTGTATAATCAGAAAAATTGCATGTGAAAGGAAAATCAAAATGGGTAACATTACAATTACAAATCATCCTCTTATTCAGCACAAGCTTTCGATTCTCCGCGACAAAAATACCGCGTCGAAGGAATTCAGAGCGCTTATCGGCGAGATAGCAATGCTTATGTGCTATGAGGCAACACGCGACCTTCAGCTTAAGGAGGTTGAAATTGAAACACCCGTTGCAAAGGCAAAGGTTAAACAGCTTTCGGGTAAAAAACTCGCAATTGTTCCCATCTTGAGAGCCGGTCTGGGTATGGTTGACGGCGTAACGGCGCTTATTCCCTCCGCAAGAGTAGGTCATATCGGTCTTTACCGTGATCCCGAAACTCTTATGCCGGTAGAGTATTACTGCAAGCTTCCTCATGATATCGAGGAACGAGATGTAATTGTTGTTGATCCCATGTGTGCTACCGGCGGGTCCGCCATTGATGCGATTTCTCTTATTAAAAAAAGAGGGCCCAAAAACATTAAATTTATGTGTACCATCGCCGCTCCCGAAGGACTTAAGGCTCTTTCGGAAAAACATCCCGATGTGGACATTTATTGTGCGGCGCTTGACGAATGCCTTAATGAGCACGGCTACATCGTTCCCGGACTCGGTGACGCAGGCGACAGAATTTTCGGCACAAAGTAATATCGGTATGTACTTGTGTTTTGCTTCGGAACGGATAAATACATGCCGCTGAGAAAAACGGAATAAACTATACAAGCTCGCCGATGCAGCCTTCTGTGTCGGCGGACTTTATTTTTACGTTCTTAATCCTGCCGGTGAGGGGAGTAAGGCTCGGCACCTTTACGGGAATATAGTTTTCGGTGTAGCCGTGTTGAATGCCGCCCTTCGGAGTTTCAAACAGAACGGG
>OMRJ01000064.1 GCA_900313475.1 uncultured Eubacteriales bacterium
ATGTCGGGGAAAACAGTGTGTTTATGAAGTCCCTGCGAGATGCTTTGACGGGCATTCCGGGTTTCTCTGAAAAAGCGGATGCCGTCGATTATGCTTACGGCGGTGTTCCGGCGTCGTTTTCCGATAAATCGCTTGCGCGCGGGTTGTTCGGAGAAAAGCTTTATATCTCCCCGTCGCGCCTTGAAGCATATTCAAAATGTCCGTTTATGTATTTTTGCCGTTACGGCATGAAGGTCAAAACACAGCGGACGGCAAGCCTTGACGCACGCATAAACGGTTTGCTTGTTCACCGTGTGTTTGAGGTGCTTTTGGGCAGATATTCAAAGGACGAGCTTTCTGCGATGACATACGAAAAACGTAAAGCGGCGGTTGACGAAACCGCAGATGAATACATTCGTATGAATATGGGCGGCACCGATGTTCTCGGCGCCGATATAAGGCGTCAGCTTGAACGTCAGAAGCACACGTTGCTTGATATTCTCAACCGTCTTATTGCCGAATTCGGCAATTCTTCTTTTGAGGTGAGCGACGCGGAACTTGAGATAAAGCGCGGATCCGATGCGGAGCCGTTCACGGTGACCGACGGCGAAATTGAGGTAACGCTTCACGGCACGGTCGACAGGGTAGATACGTTTCGCGACGGCGATGTGCTCTATTTACGCGTCATTGACTATAAAACAGGCGGCAGAAAGTTTCTGCTCGGAGATGTTTTTGACGGGCTGAATATGCAGATGCTTGTCTATCTTATCGCGTTGTGGGTGAACGGAAAGGGAAAGTACGCCGATGCGGTTCCCGCGGGCATTCTCTATGTCCCCGCGCGTTCGGGCGGAGCTAATGTCGGACGGCATGCGGACCGTGACGAGATAGAGGCTCAAAAACTCAAAAACGGCAGGATGAACGGTATAATTCTCGAAAATGAGAGCGTTTTGCGCGGTATGGAGCGCGATGCAGAGGGTATATTCATTGAACATAGTATCAAGGACGGTAAGATGAAGGGCGAGTTTTATACTCTCGACGATATGGAGCGCATTAAGAAAAAAATTGAAAAAGTGATTCTTGACGAAACGCGCCGCATGCTTGACGGCGATATCCCTGCGGTGCCGGTTGTCGACGGGGATTATGAGCACACATGCGAATACTGCGAGTTCTCGGCAGTATGCCGCCGTGAGAGCGACGGAGCAAAGCAGGACTATGTTAAAATGAAGCATGCGGACGCAATAAAAGCGCTGCGTGAGGAGGAGAATATATGAGCGACAGAGTATGGACCCCCGCGCAAAGCGGCGCGATAAATGCCGACACGGGAACGCTTCTCGTCTCCGCCGCGGCGGGTTCGGGCAAGACCGCAGTGCTTGTAGAGAGAATAGTGAGGCTTCTGACACGCGGCGAAGCTCCCGTGAGGCCGTCCGAATTGCTTGTTGTAACTTTTACGAATGCGGCTGCCGCGGAAATGCGCTCCCGTGTTTATTCGCGAATTTCGGATCTGATGCGTGTGCCCGGTGCCGACAGATCGTCTTTTTCGGCGCTGCTGTCACATCTTGACGAGATGAACGTGTGCACGATGGATGCCTTCGGTATAAAGCTCGTGCGCGAAAGCTTTCACATCTGCGGAGTTTCGTCCGATTTTACGGTGCTCGACAAGGGCGAAAGCGACATTTTGAAAAAGGAGACTGCCGCCGATGTCGCGGAGACGGTTTTTGCCGATTTCCCCGAACAGGCGTTGTCTCTTGCAAAGCTTTTTCAGTACGGCAGAACCGACGAGAAGCTGCTGAAGGCAATTGTCGATCTGTCTGATTTTTCGATGGCGGAACCCGATCCGGATGCGTGGCTCAACGGCGTTACGGCGCTCTATACGGAGCAGCACCCCGATGACAGCGAGTGGGGAAGAATAATCGCGGATGAGGTAAAAACGGGACTTGATGAGATGCGCCGCCTCGCGGAAAAAAACATCGAAGATCTTATGAAAGTCCCCGAAATTTACACCTACAAAAATGTTGCGGACATTTTTAATTCCGTTTCCGATATATGCGGACGTGCAGCGGAGAGCTTCAACAGCCTGCCGTGGGACGAAAAAATCGTCCTGCTCAGCAAAACCTCGGAGCGGCTGCACGAATTGCCGAGACTTACGTTTCCGCGTGACTGTACAAAAGACCCGATAAAGCTCGCCTGTGTCGCACGCCGCGATTTTATAAAAGATTTTTTTGACAGGGATGCGCCGAAGCTTATGTGTGCGACCGCTGCCGAGCATCTTGACGACGTCAGGCGGCTCACTCCCGATGCCCGGCTGCTTATAACCGCGGTAAGGCGCTTCAATGAGGAGCTTCTGAGGAGAAAAAAGGA
>OMRJ01000208.1 GCA_900313475.1 uncultured Eubacteriales bacterium
CTCTATTATCTCCGCGACAGAGTCGGCAAGGCTTCAAAGGTCAAAGAGGCTCTCAAGTAATCTGGTTCGAGAGATCAAAAAAACAATTCGGGACGGATTTTTTCCGTCTCTTTTTGTTTTTAAACTTGTATTTTGTTTTCTCTTTTATTATAATATTCGTATATTATTTCTTGCTCGGTGGAACTTATGAAAAAAAGCTACGAAAAATTCTGCGCCGGAGTTTATTCTTTTCTTTCGACCGTCATCGGCTGCACACTGTGTATTTTTGCAGTGTTTCTTATCGGAATCCGCATTGCCGAGGTCGACGGAAATTCAATGTACCCCGGTCTTGTAAGCGGCGACAAGATTATAATTTCGGGAATATTTTATACACCCGAATACGGTGATATAGTGGCAATAGGCAGAGCCGACAGCAACAACAATTCGTTTATCAAACGAATTGTCGGACTGCCGGGCGACGAAATAGACATTAACTTCGACACGCACATCGTCACAGTAAACGGGTATGTTGTTCCCGAAACATACAAGGTAAATGCCGCGTTGAGCGAAAAAGGCGATCTCACATACCCCGTCACAGTCCCCGAAAACTGTGTGTTTGTGCTCGGAGACAACAGGGACGACTCCCTCGACTCACGCTTTTCCGAAATAGGCTTCATTAAGCTTGACGAAATAGCGGGAAAGGCAATATACCGAATTTATCCGTTCGGCAATTTTAACATTTACAAATAACTGAAAGGCTGGTACATCAAAATGGCAGACGAGGTTTATACCGAGAACTCCGAACAAACCGCAGAAACGGCTGCGAATATTATGAATATAACCGAACAAAGCGACAGCAAAGCCGAAAACAACCGAAAAAAGAAAAAACACGCAGATGACGGTGAAGACTACGGCATTTTCGGCACAATCTACGACGCGGTATCCGTTATCGTAGCGTCAATGGTCATCATCTCCGTTGTATTTACATTCTGCTTCAGGCTTGTAGGGGTTGACGGTCCGTCGATGAACAACACGCTTACAAACGGCGACTGGCTTATTGTAACACCGTATTATTCGGAACCGAAATATAAAGATATTGTCATTTCGACAAAAAAAACTGCTGCGGAGGGCAACCTTGTAAAACGCGTTATTGCCGTTGCGGGCGATGTTGTGGATATCACCGATGAGGGCAAGGTCATTGTCAACGGCAAAGAGCTTGACGAGCCGTACATAATCAGCGACGGACGTCTTCACGGCGACCTGAACTACCCCGTTACCGTCCCCGATGACTGCGTTATGCTCATGGGCGACAACCGACCCGTCTCGTGGGACTCAAGATATTCCGACATCGGCTTTGCGGAGACGGAATATCTCATGGGCAAGGCTCGTTTCAGAGTAGCTGTAACCGATCCTCTGACAAAAAAAATATCGCTTACAGGCGACCGCGATATATACGCAAATTCAAGAACAGACAACTGATTTTGCGGACTCCGTAATACGGCAGTGCTTTTCGCGCTGCCTTTTTTAGAAAGAGAACAGAAATGAACGAAAACACTTCATCAAACATAAACTGGTTTCCCGGTCACATGGCGCGGACGCGCCGACTTATCAAAGAAAGTCTGTCACTTGTCGACGCTGTGACGGAGCTTAAGGACGCGCGAATTCCGCAATCGAGCACGAACCCCGAACTAAACGAACTCATAGAGAACAAGCCGAGGATAATCCTGCTGAACAAATGCGACCTTGCCGACGAAAAAACGACAAAGGAATGGATATCCTTTTACGAATCTCAGGGGCATGTCTGCCTTGCGGCGGACTGTCGAACGGGACGCGGACTCGGTGCGTACCGCAGTGCCGTAAACAAGGTGCTCAAAGATAAAATTGCCCTGAACGCCGAAAAAGGAATGGCAGGAAAAGCTCTGCGCATCATGGTGGTCGGCATCCCAAACACGGGCAAATCATCATTCATCAACCGCATGGCGGGCGGCGGAAAAGCAAAGGTAGAGGACAGAGCCGGCGTTACAAGACACAATAAATGGTACGTCATCGGCAACGGTCTTGAGCTTCTCGATACTCCCGGCGTTCTCTGGCCGAAATTTGACGATCCCGAGGTCGGCTTCCGTCTCGCATTCACGGGCGGAATAAAAGATGACATTCTCGATACGGAGGAGCTTGCCGTAAAGCTGCTTGAAATTCTCGCGCGCGACTACCCCGAACGACTCACGGAACGCTACAAAGTCACCGATTTTGCGGACATGATGCCATATGAGCTTCTCGAATACATCGGAAGAAAGCGCGGAATGCTCATTTCGGGCGGCGAAGTAGACACACTTCGTGCCGCGACAATGCTTTTCGATGAGCTTCGCGGCGGCAAGCTCGGAAAAATATCATTTGAAAGGCCCGAAATATGACTTACGAATACGAAAACTTATACAAAGAGCGCGGATTCGCAACTGTGTGCGGTGTGGACGAAGCAGGACGGGGTCCTCTCGCCGGACCGGTTTTTGCGGCGGCTGTAATTCTGCCCGACGGACTTGAAGATATCGGACTTAACGACTCAAAGAAACTCACCGAAAAAAAGCGCAACGCTCTTTTTGACGTTATCAAAGAAAAAGCGATTGCATGGAGCGTGGCAAGCGCCGACGAAAAGGAAATAGACAGCCTGAACATTCTGAATGCAACATTCCTCGCAATGAAAAGAGCCGTTGACGGTCTGCCGGTTCGTCCCGACCTTGCGCTTATCGACGGAAACCGCCGTCCCGGCACGGGAATCGCCGAGGAAGCGATAGTCAAAGGAGACGCAAAATCCGTTTCAATCGCAGCAGCATCGGTGCTTGCAAAGGTCAGCCGTGACAGATACATGCTTGAGCTTGACAAAAAATATCCCGAATACCAATTTGCAAAACACAAGGGCTATCCCACCGCGCTCCACTATGAAATGATTAAAAAATACGGCATTTCACCTGTTCACAGGCTTTCATTCTTAAAAACACTTGACAAACACTAAAAACAGCGAAACGGAGGAAGACAACGTGAAAAAGGCATCTGTTAAACTCGACAAAGATTATATAATCTCCCGCATCGACCCGCGTATCTACGGCTCTTTCATCGAACACCTCGGACGGGCGGTATACGGCGGAATTTATGAGCCGGAGCATCCCGCGGCGGACGAACAGGGATTCAGGAAGGACGTTCTCGCGCTCGTGAAAAAGCTCGGTGTTCCCGTAGTGCGGTATCCGGGCGGCAATTTCGTTTCCGGCTTCAACTGGGAGGATTCCGTCGGTGACAAAGCATCCCGCCCGAAGCGTCTTGATCTCGCGTGGTTCACCACGGAGACAAATGAAGTGGGACTGCACGAGTTTTACGACTGGACAAAAAAAGCCGACTCCGAAGTCATGTACGCAGTCAACCTCGGCACACGGGGAGCGGAAAACGCACGCGATATAGTCGAATACGCCAATCACCCGTCGGGAACAAAATTTTCCGACATGCGGATAGCAAACGGCAAAAAAGATCCGCTCGGCATCAAGCTTTGGTGTCTCGGCAATGAGATGGACGGCGGCTGGCAGATAGGCCACAAGACAGCAACGGAATACGGAAGAACGGCAACCGAAGCGGCAAAGCTCATGAAGTGGGTGGATCCGTCGATAGAACTTGTTGTGTGCGGTTCATCCGGATACACAATGCGTACCTTCGGCGACTGGGAATATGAGGTGCTGTCCGAATGCTACGATCACATCGACTATGTTTCGCTGCACAGATATTATGATAACAGAAACGGCGACACCGGTTCATTCCTTGCGAAAAGCATGGAGCTTGAAGAATTTATACACTCCGTTGCCGCGCTGTGCGACGCGGTCAAAGGGAAAAAACACGCAAAAAAACAGATCAATCTTTCCTTTGACGAATGGAACGTATGGTATCACTCCGCAGAACAGGACAAAGAGGTGTGGAAACGGAACAAGCGGGGACGCGCACTTCCGCTTCTCGAAGACATATATAATTTTGAAGACGCGCTTCTTGTAGGCTCAATGCTGCTCACATTTTTGCGCAATGCCGACCGTGTAAAGATCGCATGTATGGCGCAGCTTGTAAACGTTATTGCGCCGATAATGACGAGAAACGGCGGCGGCTGCTGGGCACAGACAATCTTTTATCCGCTTATGGAAGCGTCAAAATACGGCAGGGGAACTTCCCTTCGCGCTGTCGTAAACACCCCTCTGTACGATTCTGCGGAATTTACCGATGTTCCCGTTATCGACATCGCAGCGGTGCTGAACGACGACGGCGCAGTAACCGTTTTTTGCGTAAACAGAGACATAACGGAAGACTGTGAATTAACCGTGGATCTTCGTTCCTTCGGAAACCTCCGCTTTGCCTCGCACAGCGTTCTTCACCACGATGATATCAATGCCGTCAACACGGAGAAATCACCGAACAATGTCGTGCCGATGTCCGGTGACGGTGCCGTCCCTGAAGGAGGCTTCGCAACCGTGCGCGTTCCCGCATTGAGCTGGAATGTAATAAGATTTACGGTATAATCGCTCCGAAGCACGGAACAACCGACGATATTTGTTTTTTTATTCTATGTTATTTGCTGGGGTGTGAGAGAAAAAATGAATCTGTGCGACAATGAAATATTGAATCTTATTTCTGCTGCGAATGATGAACAGTGCGATTGTTTTATATCGCCCGACGCATCGCCGTACGTTTCGGATATTTGCAGATGCGCCGAAAACACTTTCGGTAAAACCGTTGTCATTTTATCGGGGCACGGAACAATGCCGACGGAGTTTTCCGCAGGCAAATCGCATCCGAATGTCACATTTCAAACGTCCTCCGTACTATCCGATTTGCCTTTTTGGGAAGATTCGCTCAACCGCGGTGTAAACGGGATTTTTTTGCTCAACGCCGAAACGGCAAAACACTCCGAATACGGCTTCATGCGCAATTATCAAAGGCTTGGCGACATTCGCGCAAGCATGCCGAAGCATATAGGTCTTGTCGCGCTTTTTTCGGGAACGGAACACATTACCGAGACGTCATTTCTCTCTTATTTCGGCAGCAAAGGTGCCGTCACACTCGGAAAAAACACGGTCAAGCTTGACTCTGAAATTTTCACGTGCGAACGCGACCGTATAAATTCTCTTTCCTCTTTTCTGTCGGCAGACGACAGCCGAAGGGCGGTGTTTTGCAGCACAAGGCGCGAGGCGGAGAATCTTTCCGACCGTCTCACAAAGAACGGAATAGCAAACGTCCTTTTCCACGGCGGTCTGTGTGAGGGTGATAAAATCGGCGCCCTGACTGCCGCCGCGAACGGCACGGCAAACACAATTATTGCTACAAAAAGCCTTTTGCAGTATACCCCTTTTCTTCCGCCGCTCAATACGGTCTGCTGCGGTATACCGTATTCTCTCTCGCACGCGTCGCGAATAACGGCACTGTCGCATTCACCGAAGCGTAAGCTTACGTGTTTTTATTGCAGCGATGATGTTAAACAAATTCTTAAAATCAGTCAGTCTTACGCCGAAAGCTACACCGACAACCCGGTTTTGTTTATGAACGAGCGCAGGGACTCGCTTCTTCGGCTTTTGAAAAAGATAATTTAACACTGCCGCATATACGTCACAGCCGCTGACACAAAAAACGAAAACCGCATTCTCCTTTCGGGAATGCGGTCGGTTTATTTTTATTCAGGCTGCGCGGAGAACTGACAATCAGCCGAGATTTTTCTTAAGAGTGTCAAGCTCTGCCCTGATAGCGGCGGGAAGCTTTTCGCCGAACTTTGCATAGAATTCCTCAATGCCGGGAACCTCGTTCTTCCAAAGATCCTTTTCAACTGTAAGAATCGATTCGAGAGTTTCTTTCGAAACCTCGTCTTCAATACCCGTAAGGTCGATATCGGCGGCATAGGGGACATAGCCTATGGCCGTTTCTTTTGCATCTACCTTGCCGTCGCAGCGGTCGAGAATCCAGTTAAGAACACGAAGGTTATCGCCGAAGCCGGGCCACAGGAAGTTGCCGTCGTCATCCTTTCTGAACCAGTTGACATTAAATATCTTGGGAGCCTTTTCGGGGTCAAGACCTGCGCCGATGTCGATCCAATGCTGCCAGTAATCAGCCATGTTGTATCCGCAGAACGGAAGCATTGCCATGGGATCGCGACGGACAACGCCGACTGCACCGGCAGCCGCAGCGGTCGTCTCGGAAGCCATGATGGAGCCGACGAACACACCGTTGTTCCAGTCTCTTGACTGGTATACCAGCGGAGCAAGCTTTGCGCGTCTGCCGCCGAAAACGATAGCGGAGATCGGCACTCCTTCGGGATTCTCAAATTCGGGGCTGAGGCAGGGACAATTTTTTGCGGGAGCGGTGAATCTTGAATTGGGATGAGCGCCCTTTTCGGTGGATTCCTTTCCGTTCCACGGATTACCCTTCCAGTCGATAGCGTTCTCGGGCGGATTCTTGTCAAGACCCTCCCACCAAACGGTGTTGTTGTCGAGATTATGGCAAACGTTGGTAAATATCGTGCCCTTTTGTGTGGAGATAAGAGCATTGGGATTGGACTTCATGTTCGTGCCGGGGGCAACGCCGAAGAATCCGTTTTCGGGGTTAATCGCATAAAGTCTGCCGTCGGCGCCCTTGCGGATCCACGAAATATCGTCGCCGACAGTGGTGACCTTGTATCCCTTTTTCTTATATTCTTCGGGCGGAATAAGCATGGCAAGGTTGGTTTTTCCGCATGCCGACGGGAACGCCGCGCAGACGTACTTCTTTTCGCCGTCGGGCTTCTCAACGCAGAGAATAAGCATATGCTCTGCCTGCCAGCCCTCTTTCCATCCCTGATAGGATGCGATACGGAGAGCAAAGCACTTTTTGCCGAGAAGCACGTTTCCGCCGTAAGCGGAGTTTACGGAAATAATGGTGTTGTCCTGCGGGAACTGGCAGATCCAACGCTTTTCGGCGTCGACATTGCATTTGCAGTGAAGTCCGCGAACCCAGTCGTTTGAATCACCGAGAATATCGAGAACCTTCTTGCCGACTCTTGTCATGATAGCCATGTTGAGAACAACATATATTGAATCGGTAAGCTCAATACCGATTTTGGAGAACTTGGAGCCTACGGGACCCATAGAATAAGGAATAACATACATTGTTCTTCCCTTATAGGAATCTCTTGCGATATCATAGAGCATTTTATAGCACGCGGAAGGCTCCATCCAATGGTTAGTGGGACCTGCCTCCTCCTCGGTGGGAGTGCAGATAAGGGTTCTGTCTTCAACGCGGGCAACGTCGTTGGGCTTTGTTCTGTGAAGATAGCATCCGGGCAAAAGCTCCTCGTTGAGCTTTATCATTTCGCCCGTCTCAACGGCTTCGGCGCGCAGAGCGTCAAGCTGTGCTTCGCTTCCGTCGATCCAAACGATCTGAGAAGGCTTTACCAGATCGACTTTTTCATCGATCCATGAGAGAACTGACTTGTTAGTTGTAAGTGCCATATTAAGTATTCTCCTTGCTGGAAAAATTTTTCCGAAATCAGATTTATTCTACCATTTTTCATCCCGATTGTCAACCGAAACGGTTATACTTTTATTTTATCGCAGGCATAACCAAAACAGGTTTTATTAAATATACAACAAAAATAACCATATAAACGAAAAAAGCCGCCTGCCGAAAAGGCAAACGGCAAAATGTGAAGATATTAACGGTCACATGAGACTTCTGTAAAGCGCTTCTATATCTTCAACGCTCGTGTCTCTGGGATTGCCCGGACGGCATGCGTCGGCAAATGCGTCAAGCGCGAGTGCGTGTATATCTTCTTCTCTCACTACACCCTTAAGCGAAAGCGTAATGCCGACATCCTCGGCAAGCTGCTTCACTGCGTCGCACGCCGCCGCACGATACTCGTCGGCGGACATCCCGTCAACACCCTTTACACCCATAGCACGTGCAATCTCACGGTATTTTTCACCGGTGTAAGGTGCGTTGTATGCCATAACTGTGGGGAGAAGCGTGGCACATGCTTTTCCGTGCGGCATATCGTAATATGCCGAAAGTGTGTGCGCCATCGAGTGGTCGACACCCAAGCCGACATTTGAGAATCCCATTCCGGC
>OMRJ01000126.1 GCA_900313475.1 uncultured Eubacteriales bacterium
CGCAAAAATTACCGCTCTTTTCATGTTTCTTCGGGGGAGTGACCCCTGCCATCCTTTCTTTTCGGCTTGTCTGATAATAATACATATGTATATGGACGGAAAAAAAGAACGGAAAGCTTTTTCAGGGACGGTATCGGCGGCTGCAGTGTACGGAAGATGAAACGGTTTGTTTAACGCAAAAAAAAAGCGGCTGCCGACACGTGAATGTCTTGCAGCCGCTTGACCTGTTGTGATTATATTGTAATTACGAATCGCAGGTGTTATCAGTCGACGTCGTAATCTTCCATTTTGCTTTCTTCGATGACCTTCTGCGCAACCGCTGCGGGAGCCTCCTCATATCTTGCAAATTCAAGCGAGAAGTAACCTCTGCCTGCGGTGACGCTGCGGAGCGTTATCGCGAAATCGCCCATTTCGGCCATGGGAACTTCGGCTTCGAGAAGCTGCATCTTCGGCTTGTCGGCGGGGCCCATGCCGAGCACTCTGCCGCGGCGCTTTGTGATGTCGCCCATGATGTCACCGAGATTATCGTCGGGCATGTAGGCTTTAAGAGTGCCGATGGGTTCAAGGATTGCGGGGTTTGCGGTGTCCTTGAGCTGCTTGAACGCAAGGGACGCCGCAGTTTTGAACGCCATTTCGGAGGAGTCGACGGGGTGATAAGAACCGTCGTAGAGCACCGCCTTGATGCCGACTACGGGATAACCCGCAACGATACCTCTCGTAACGCAATCGCGAAGACCCTTTTCGACTGCCGGGAAGAAGTTCTTGGGAACGGAACCGCCGACAACTTCTTCTTCAAAGACAAGATCGCCTTCGCCGTTAGGCTCGAAACGAATCCACACGTCGCCGAACTGACCGTGTCCGCCGGACTGTTTTTTATGTCTGCCGTGAATCTGCACGGTTTTCTTTATTGTTTCTCTGTAAGCGACACGCGGCGTTGTGAGGGTAATTTCAACACCGAATTTCGTTTTAAGCTTGTTGACGATGAGGTCAAGGTGCTGCTCGCCGAGTCCTGAGAGTATCTGCTCTCTTGTCTCGTCGTTGGTGTAGTATCTGATTGAGGGATCCTCGTGGGAGAGCTTTTTAAGTCCCATTGCGACCTTTTCTTCTTCGCCCTTTTTCTTGACGTTGATGCACATCGAGAGACAGGGATCGGGGAACACGGGACCTGTGAGAGAAAGGGGAGCCTTTTCACTGCAAATAGTGTCGCCCGTTTTGAAGTTTTCAAGCTTTGTGATAACGGCAATGTCGCCTGCCGCAATGGCTGTTGTGTCTTCCGTTTTTCCGCCTTTGGGAATAACCATTTTGCCCATTCTCTGCGTTTCGCCCGTTCTTGCGCAGTAGCACGGTGTGTCGCCGGTTATTTTGCCGGACGCAACCTTGATGTAGCTCATCTTTCCGACATAGGGGTCGGCAACGGTCTTAAAGCAGACAGCCGCAAGAGGTCCGTCCTCTTTGCATTCAAGCTCAACCTCGTTGCCGTCGCCGTCAACCGCAGTCTCTTTTCTGTCGAGAGGCGAGGGCGCAAGTTTTGTGATGCCGTTGAGCACAAGGTCGACAGCTTCAACATTGTAGCCCGAGCAAGCGTAAACGGGCATAACGGTACCGTCGGCAACACCCTTTGAAAGAGCCGCCACTATTTCGTCGTGCGTAAATTCTTCTCCGTCGAAGAATTTCATCATGAGGTCGTCGTCAGCCGTGGCAACGGACTCGGTAAAGGCTTCGTGGATATTCTTTATTCTGTCGTCGGAGGGCATATCGACTTCCGTCGCCTTGCCGCCCGCGTATTTGAACGCCTTGTTCTGGAGGAAGTTTACGTAGCAGTCAACCCTGTCGCCTGCCATATAGGGGACGACGATGGGGCAGACCGCAGTGCCGTATTCCTCTTTGAGCGCGTCAACCGTCTTGTAAAAGTCGGCATGCTCCGCGTCGCAGCGTGTAACAACTATGTATTTTGCCATTCCGCGGGCTTCAGCCGCATCGTGCGCTTTTTCCGCGCCGACGTCAACGCCCGAACCTGCCTGCAAAACGATAAGAACGGATTCTGCCGCTCTGATGCCTTCCGCCATGCCTGCCGCAAAGTCAAAAAGACCGGGAGTGTCAATTATGTTAATCTTTTTGTTGTGCCATTCGACCGGACATACTGCAGATGCAACGGAGTTATGACGGCGTTTTTCCTCCGCGTCAAAGTCCATCACGGTATTTCCGTCGGCAACTCTGCCTAAACGGTCACTGCCGCCGGCAAGATTTATCATAGCCTCGGCAAGAGTGGTTTTGCCTCTGCCGCCGTGACCTGCCAGACATATATTGCGAATATTTTCTGCACTGTAAGCTTTCATAAAAAAGACCTCCGATACATATATTGTTAAACTGCTGTGATAATCTGAACAGTTTTCCTGAAACAGTACGAAAAAAAGTATAACATATCACCAAATATAATGCAATACCCTATTTGACTTTTTGTACAAAAAATTCCGTGGCGCGAGCGTACTTTTTGTTTGACAATTTTGACGAAAATATGGTATTATAATCGGTATATTCACC
>OMRJ01000009.1 GCA_900313475.1 uncultured Eubacteriales bacterium
CCTCCGTTCCGGAATACGGCTTGTTGCAAAGCACGCCGCGTCCCGTTGCGGCGGAAAAAGCCTCAAGAACATCATCGGGAAATCCGTTCGGATATGTCGGGAGCGGCGACGGCGAAATAAGTCCGGCAATTTCCCAATGTCCGACAGTGGTGTCTTTTCCGCGCGATTTTTCACGCATTCTCGCGACACTTGCGGCAGGATTTTCGTCTTTACCGAGATAATCGACTCCGTCGATGTTGCCGAGCCCCAGAGAAATCATGTTTTTACCGGCAAAATACGGTGACTGCGAAATACGCTTCAACGTATTGCAGTCCTTGTCGCCGAATTCGGCAGCGTCGGGCTCTTCGCCGATACCGCACGAATCGAGAACTATCAAAAAAACTCTTTTCATGGAATCCGCCCTTTCCGTCAGCCAAGAGCCTTTGCGGTTCTGAGAGCAAGCTCCATCATTTCGGTGAATGAATTTTGGCGCTCCTCCGCCGTTGTCACTTCTCCGGTGAGAATATGATCGGACACGGTACAGATCGCGAGCGCGTTTTTACCGCTTCTTGCGGCATTCATATAGAGAGCCGCAGCTTCCATTTCTATCGCCATTACGCCCATTTTGCTCCAGAGCGAAGCGGAACGCATTGTTTCGGGCACATCGCTTTCATCGTTATAGAATGTGTCGGATGAGAGAAGATTGCCGACATGGTATTTTACGTTCATTTTATCTGCTTCATCTACGCATTTGCGGAGCATTTCATAACTCGCAACGGGCGCAAAGGTGCCTGGCAGATGATATTGATGCTGAAATGCCGAATTTGTGCATGCTCCCATTCCGATAACGATATCGCGAACCTTAATTTTCGGGGAAATCGCACCTGCCGAACCGATACGCATTATATTCTCAACACCGAAAAAGTTAAAAAGCTCATACGAATAGATACCTATGGACGGCATACCCATGCCGCTTGCCATAACGGATACACGTGCACCGTCATAAAGACCGGTGTAGCCGTGGATTCCTCTCACATTATTGACAAGCTTTGCATCTGTGAGAAAGTTTTCGGCTATAAATTTCGCACGAAGCGGATCACCGGGCATAAGCACGGTCTTTGCAAAGTCCTCCGGGGTCGCGTTTATATGTGGAGTCGGGTACGAAACAGACATATTCATCTTCCTTTCGATATAATATTTATAAACCGTTCGCAACGGACATGACGGCTCCGTTGCAGAGCCGTGCCGTCGAACCGGGAATTAATACTTGCCGTCGGCAGCCTCGTTTTTAACGGCTTTTACGATTCTGCTCGTGCCGAGTCGCGATGCGCCGAGCATAATAAAATCCTCCGCGTCGGCAATCGACGCAATGCCGCCTGCGGCTTTTATTTTAACATGCGGCGCGACATGCTCGGCAAAGAGCTTTACATCCTCCCGTGTTGCTCCGCCGGACGAAAAACCCGTTGACGTCTTTATGTAGTCGGCGCCGGACGCGGAGACAATTTCGCACATTTTGATTTTTTCTTCGTCCGTCAGCAAACATGTTTCGATTATAACCTTAAGAAGCTTTCCGCCGCACGATGTCTTTATTGCCTTGATTTCATTCAGTATGTCGTCATATCTTTTATCCTTGAGCCAGCCTATATTTATTACCATATCAATTTCATCGGCGCCGTTTTTCACCGCATCCTCCGTTTCAAAACACTTTGAAGCGGTTGTGGAATATCCGTTCGGAAAACCGATAACGGTGCATATTTTAAGCGCGTCGCCGACATAGCTCTTTGCCTGTTTAACATATGAGGCGGGAATGCAGACTGACGCGACTGAATACTTCATACCGTCGTCGCAGCACTGCTTTATATCCGCCCATGTTGCGGACTGCGACAGAACAGTGTGGTCAACTTTTGAGAGAATTTCATTTATATCCATATTTTTCACTCCGTTTTTTATTCTTCGGTTATATTTATATTCTACCATCGGTTAACCGAAAAAACAACAACAAAATAAAAGACCGTCGGCTTCACAATGCTGTCACACAGATACCGACGGTATTTTTTCAGTATTTTATTTGGGCAAGGTTGCTCATTGATGATTTTGCTTCGCCGTTCTCGATCTTTTTTATAAAGTCGTATATTTGGTCGTTAACGGGGGTGGGCACACCGTACTTTTTCCCGTTTTTTGAAATATAGCCGTTAAAAATATCTATCTCGGTCTTTTCTCCTCTGTCAAGCGACTGCAATGTAGACGGACGAACCAGCCCGAACTTTTTGCCGACTATGCTCACAAGCTTTTTGCATATCTTCTTATATACGTTTGATTCCGAAATGAGAAGAAGATTGTAGTTGAGAACCTTTGCATAAGGCGGAACCTTAAGCCCCATTTTTTTTGAAAGGTATGTTGCCTCACGCGCAATTTCAAGAAAAATATCTTTTGCGCGTTCATCACTGAGCATCACGCCGACAGGCTCACCCGTAAGTGCCGCAATAGAATTTATACACGAGTTTATTATAAGCTTTGAATAAAGCTGTGCGTCAATATCCGTTA
>OMRJ01000007.1 GCA_900313475.1 uncultured Eubacteriales bacterium
CAAAGCCCGCAGCGAATACTTGACGTATTTGCAAGGGTTTTAACGCGGCATGAGCTAAATCCGACCGGTCAAAACCGACACGGGTTCGAATCCCGTTCGAATCCCGTCAGTCTATAAAGCTGCGCCGGTTTATCAAGACTTACACTGCGAACAGGCTTCGCCGCCCGACGTACCCTTCCGCCTTCGGGCAAGCAAAGTCAGGACTGAAGCCTTGTTTTCAGTCGGCTTGCTTTTTTGCCAACCTGTCCGTCCTTCGTTCTTTTTCCCGTTCCCTCAAAAAAGCTGCTGTTTTTCTTTTCGGTCAACCGAAAAATTTTCCGAATGTTTTTCCGCGGTTCACCTTGCGTTTTACCGTAAAAAGAAAACCGACGCCGAAACGCCGGTTTTTTCTTTTTTGCATCAAGAGCAAAAATACCGAATTATTCACCTGCGGGAGCTTCCGTTGTAGTCTCGGTGGTTGTTTCACCCTCACCGAACTTAAAACCGAGTTTTTCCGCAAGCTTTTTAAGAGCCTCAAAAAGAGACATAAGGAATGTAAGCAGTGCCGTAAAGTCAAAGCTGGGCATAAGATTCACCTCTTTACTGTCATTAAAATGCGCAGACATTACACCGTCGGCATCACCCGATCGGGATAAGCTAAGCTGTTTGCCGTAGGGAATTATTCACCTTCGGTGTTTTCTTTTGTATCTTCGGTAGCGGCTGTGGGATTGATCATTCCGCCGAGATCGAAATCAAAGCCGAGGAACTTTGAAAGGGCGTTGAAAAGATCAACAAGGAATTCGATAAAAGCCTTGAATGCATCATTCATATTTTTTCCCCTCTTTATATTTGTTTTTTGCATCGGAAAAACAGCATTATTCCGACGCGGCTTCCGTTGTCGTGGTTGAAACAAGTTCATCCCAGTTCGGATTGTAATCGGGGCTGTCGGGGAAAAGCTTTAAACCGAGAGCGGCGAAAAAATTTGATATAAGTCCGAGAAGCTGACTGAATATTTTTTTCCAATCGTCAAGACTCCAAGAAAAATCTATTTTCATAATAAGCACCTCTTTATGAAATCACTTTTTTACTTTTTACGCGGCGAAAACTGCCGCGGAGAATGTCAGTTTTTGGGATAATCTTTTTTCTCATCTTCATTGGGGAGAATGAGAATGCCGAGCCACGCAAGTATCTTTTTAAGAGTGGCAAATATCTTTTCGAAAATCTCGGTAAGCTTCTCCATCGTTATGTCCTTGATTGCGGGATCGGTTGATGTTTCGTAGGTCACTTAAGACACCCCCTTTGATATTATAAGATCAGTTTTATGATATCACATAAAAAAATGAAGCACAACAGTTATTTTTAACAAAGCGGCGGCGGATTTGAAAGTTTACAGTTTATTCATATTTGCACAATCTTTAAATAGTTTTTACCAAATCATTTTGCGGATTATCGCACTGTTCTTTACATTTCGCACAATTGCGGATTCGTGAACATTTTTTAAACTCGAAATGTAAAAAACAAATTCCGTCGGTTTCTCACGCTGACGGGTAACGACCCCGTGTCGGTTTTGACAGCCTTTGCTTCCTTTCGGGCGAAAAAATAACGGCTCAACGCCGTTATTTTTTTAGCATGCTATATTATTTTTTTGATCCGCTTTATTGATCGAATCAGCCTTCTGCTTTGCCGTCGCCGCCTTCGCCGCCGTTGTTTCCGTCATCTTTTTTCTTAATTATGCCGAGAGCTTCGAGGATAGCCGTGATAGCAGCAAAGAACTGCTTGATTATCTCAAGGATGCCGTTCGCGTCGGGACTGTTTATACCCAGTGTATTCATTCTTTTCACCTCCGTAGACAATTTCGCATTATTATGCAATAACATAATAACACACTGTCAAAAAAAATACAACCGTAAAAATAAAAGTATTCGAAAATTTAAAGAGTAACAATATTTATGACAAATTCCCGACACAATTCGCGAAAAAAGAGAACGGCGCCCGGTCGGCGCATGCCGAAGCCGCGCAGACGGAACGCCGAAAAAACAATATCAGAATTTTCCGCCGCCGCCGGAGTGTGACGCGCCGGAGGAGCTTGTGTGATCGCCCGAGGAATCGGAGCTCTCGTTTTTCGGAATCGCGGTTCGCGAAACCTGTTTTCTGACGAAATACTCGTTTGACGTCGTCACCCTCATGCTGCCCGGTTTTTCGTAATTTCCCGCCGACGTCCGGATGCGGTTTGTTTTCATGGTTTTTTTGAACATGCTTACCACGAAAAACGCAATGACCATAGCGACGGCAACCGCGATAAGCTCACGCTTAAGAATAACGGATGCCGGATAAGGAACCTTGCCCGTTCCGCCGTTGGCGATATCGTCGGCATACCAACCGAGACGCTCGTCTGCCATTTCGAGGAATTTCATTTCGGCGTCGTAATACCTGCCCGCCGACAAAAGCGGCTTAAGCTCCTTGAAAATGGGGCCGTTGTCAAAATTAAGCACATATTTTGAGTTAAACACGTTCCTGCCCACCGAGCCTCTGCCCGAAATGTGCACATCGCGGTTTCCCTCGCCTCCGGCAAGGCACAGCATAAGAATAACGCCGTCGCGGTCAACACCGTAGCCGTAGCCGTTGTAATCGAAAAAGTCGTCGGTGTAGTCAACGGCTTTTTTTCCGTTCATTGAAAGCGTCGTAAGAATCACGACATCGAACTTATACTTTGTTCTGATCGCCGTTATTTTTTCAAAGAGCGCCGCCTCCTCGCTGTCGGTAAACGCGTCGGCATTGTCTACGACATAGTTTGACTGTGTAAACTCAATAACGCTGCCGTCCTCAACACCTGCGGGATCTGACGTATAGGCATACTCTCCCGTCGAAACTGCGCTTTTCCTGCCGGCAAGCCGTTCATCCGCCGTTTCAAGGAATTTCATTTCGGCGTCGTAATAATCGCCCGCCGACAAAAGCGGCTTAAGCTCCTTAAAAACGGGACCCTCGTCAAAATCAAGCACAGCCGATGAGAACACGTCGGTGCCGACCGACCCTCTGCCGGAAATGTACACCGAACGGTCGTCTTCGGAGGCGATGCAAAGCATCATTATTGCGCCGTCGCGGTCGACGCCGTAGCCGTAGCCGTTGTAATCGAAAAAGTCATCGGTATAGTCTGCGTCCTCTTTTCCGTCCGTCGAGGTCGTGGTAAGGCAAACTATGTCAAATTCATGTTCATTTCTGATTTCCGTTATTTTTTCAAAGAGAGCCGTTTCCTCATCGTCGGTAAACAGATCGGCGTTATCGACGACATAGTTTGACTGTGTAAACTCGATAACGCTGCCGCCGTCAACACCAGCGGGATCGCTGTTTTCATATTCGCCTGCCGTGCCCGTGACCTCGGGTGCGGCAAAGGCGGGGACACTCATTACAAGCACAACGGCAAAAGCCGCAAGCAAAGAAATAATACGTTTCATACCGTCGTCCTCCCGTTAACGAAATACAAAATACTGCAGTATCGCCGTGATGCCTGCCGTGATACCCGCAAACATAAGCGCTATTTTTTTCTTGTCGACGGGCAGCGTACCTGAGACGCGTCCTGTCTGACCGTTTACGGCATAAAGATATTTTTTGCCTTCGTAGGCAGCGTTAAGAAGCCACACGGGTAGCATGGCATACTTGTATGTGCTGTTGTACGGTTTAATGAACGAGCTGCGCGGAACTACACTGTCATACCCCTTTACGGTGCGCGCGAACGCCGCCTCGGTCGAGTTTTTAATACGCTTTTCGGCACGAGGGAAAGCCTCGCTGCTCTCAACATCGTATTTGTCCGCCATAAAGCCCGCCAAAAACGCGGGGTCAAAGGCTTTCATGTCGTTGTAATCAAACGGCTCGATGCCGTCCATATAGTCATCGGGCATGGATTTAGACGCGTCTACGGGAATGCCGGCGTAGCCTATGGTGCCGCCGCGAGTGACGTTGTAATAGCTTGTTTCGGTGTAGTTATAATCCTTGTCGCTCCACCTTCTGACGCGTGTAGCCTCAAATTCAAGATTTGCGTTTACGTCGGCGTCAAAAATCCAGAACGGAACGTAAACTCCCTTCATCTCGCTTATTTTGTGCTCGGTAATAAATTTTGACGGGAGAAAAACTTTTTTTCTGCAAAAGCTTTTAAGCGCATTGCCTGCCTGTTTGCCGTCAAGCTTGAACGGAATAACACAGTTCGGCTTGTTAAGCCCCGACACTTTCCCGGTCATAATTACGGGAGAGTCGCAATAGGGACATTTGCTCGCGACTGTGTTAACATCGGTTGTTATCTGCGCCCCGCACGACTGGCAGGAATATACACTCATTTCGCCGAGCGTTCCGTTTGATTCGGTCGTCCAGCCGTACTGCTCCGCCTCCGCCGCGCTCACGTCGGGCGATTTTTCGTTTTGTGCCTTTGCTTCGGCTTCGGTTTTCTGCGACGCGAGCTGCTCCTGCGTAAAAACCGAATCGCAAAATTCGCATTTGAAGCTCTGTGCTGCCGTGTCAAACTTTATGTGTCCGCCGCAGTTCGGGCATTTATACTCAAGTAAGCCTGCCATATACTGACTCCTTCTTATGAATTTTTAAGCACGGATACGCAATGCGCGAAAAAACATCCCTTCGCGCGCCGCGCATCCGTTCCGTTTTCAGTGAGCGTCCGCCTCGTTGAACGGATCGCCGCAGTTGGGACAGAACTTGGGAGGATTTGAAGGATCCTCCGGCGTCCATCCGCACTTGTCGCACTTAAAGGTCTTGGGAGCGGCGGGAGCGGGGGAACCGCAGTTTGAGCAGAATTTTCCGCTGTTTACCGCACCGCAGGCGCACGTCCATCCGCCCGCCGCGGGAGCGGGAGCCGGAGCGGGCTGAGGCTTTCCGCAGTTCATGCAGAATTTTCCCGTATTTACGGCTCCGCACTCACACTTCCATCCGTCGGCGGGAGAAGCGCTCTGCTGCGGAGGAACGGGCTGCTGCGCGGGCTGACCGCCGTAGCCCTGCGGAGCGCCGTAGCCCTGCGGAGCACCGTAGCCCTGAGCGGCGCCGTATTGCGGCTGATAATTGCCGTACTGCTGCTGCCCCTGCTGATAGAGGTTGGCTGCCGCATTGCCGCCCATGTTCTGCGCAAGCCCCATGCCCATGAAGCCCATCATTGCGCCGTTGGGGTTCTTTGCGGCGTCCTGCATGGCGGAAGCCGTCGCGCCCGCCATAAGTCCCGCGCCGAGACGTGGATCGCGCAGAGCGCCCGCGCGCTGCATCTCCTTGAGCGTCGCCACGTCGTCTTCATCAGCGGTCATCGAAGCCACGGCAAAGGACGCAACCTTTATGCCGCGAAGCTCCGCCCATTTCGCCGAGAGAATTTCGTTGAGAGAATCGGCGATTTCGTTCGTGTGATTCATAAGCGCCGAATAACGGATGCCCAGCTCGCTTATTTTGCCGAATGCCGGCTGAAGCGCATTGAGCAGCTCCACCTTAAGCTGGCTGTCGATTTCGGTGCGCGAATATGTTTCGGACACATTTCCGCAAACGTTCGTGTAGAACAGCATCGGGTTAACGATTTTATATGAGTATTCACCGTTGCAGCGAATGCCGATATCCATGTCAAGACCTATGTTTTTATCGACGACTCTGAACGGGATAGGATTCTGCGTACCGTACTTGTTGCCCATTATTTCCTTTGTGTTGAAATAATAGACACGCTGATCCTTAGGCGGTTCGCCGCCGAAGGTGAAACGCTTGCCGAGAGTGGCAAAGCACTTTTTGATGTTTTCGCCGTTGAAGCCGCCGTACATGATGGTCGGCTCCGTGGACGAATCGTATACAAATTCGCCCGGCTCGTTGCAAAGCTCCACGACCTTGCCCTGCTCGACTATCATCATGCACTGACCGTCGGCAACGGCAATTATCGACCCGTTTGAAATTATGTTGTCGGATCCTCTTTTGTTAGAGCTTCTGCCTCCGGTTCTTTTGACTCCTTTTTCGACAAGAATATCTTTATCTATTGCTTCACAGTAAAAATATTCGCGCCACGAATCGGCAAGAACGCCGCCGAGAGCGCCCGCGCCGGCTTTAATAAGTCCCATAGTGATCTCTCCTTTTTCAGATATGACGCCGCAAACACGTCGGATATTCATTTCAAAACAGAAAGCTGCGGCTGACATTTTTAAAAAACGGGCGGCACATTACGAGACGTACCGCCCAGTAAATTATATTTTACAATACGTTTTGAACAAAATCAATAGTTATCGGAATATTTCAACGGGTCAAGCGAAACCGCCATGCGGAGCGTGAGACGCGCGTCGGCAACCGTTATTCCGTCCTTGCCGTCAACGTCCGCAACGAACGCCTTGATGCCCGTGAATGATTCAAGCGCGACAGCCGCACGGAGCACAAGTCTTGCGTCCGAAACCGATACGGCGCTGCCCTTGCCTTCTTCGCTGACGTTGCCGAGAAGCAGCATCGGCTTCGGTGTGTTCTTTTCCGTTACGGTGAGCGTCGCCTCGTTCGATGTTACGGTGCCGGCGGAATTGGACACCTCGCATCTGAAGACTGCGCCGTTGTCTGCAAGAGCGGCGGCAAATGTGTATGCCGCACCTGTTGCGCCGTCTATCGCAGTGCCGTTTTTATACCAACGGTAAGTGATTCCGTCGCCTGTCGCCGTAACCGCGAAGGTCACGTTTTCACCCTCGGTAACGGCAGCGCTTGCGGGCTGCTTTGTTATTACGGGAGCCGACGGAGTTTCATTTCCCGTTACATAAAGGAATACTTCGTTCGTTTCAACCGTGCCTGCCGCATTGGAAATTACGCACTTGAATTTCATTTTGCCGCTATAACTAAGCTTCGTCTTCTTAAACGTAAGCTCGGATTCCGTCAAGCCGGTAAAATCACCTGCGATTGTTCCCGAGGGAATTGACCACGGTCTCCAGTAGGAGCCGTTCTCGCTTGTTGCTATATACCACTGATATTTAAGATTTTCACCCGTTGCTTTTACCGAGAATTTTGCCGGAGTGTTCTCTGTAACGGTCGCATTCACGGGCTGCGTCATAATCACGGGAAGAACAGGCTTTTCACCTACGGTAAAGCTGATTCTTGCGCGGAAATCTCTTAACGCAGGTGTGTTGCCGTAATTAGAATAGGTTGCGGGGCTGCCGTTGAACGCAGCCTTGGTATTTGCGGAGAATCTGTAACCGTCCTTCTGCTTGAAGATTACCTCGCATTCGTATTTGCGTCCCTTTTCAAACTTGTCGGTCTTATTGAGCAGCTTGGTGCTTCCGTCGGTGATATCCGACCATGAAACTCTCGGTGAACCTAAAAGATCGTCTATCACATAACCTGCGTCGGAGGGAACGGAGAAATTGATGTCGCCGCATACTCCGCCGGCAAAGGGAAGCTGCGAAAGAGTTGTTTCAACGGTCTTGATTTCCTCTTTCAGCTTGAGTTTAACTCTGTTGCTTGTTTTGGTTTTTCCGCCGGTAACGTTGTCCTTTACGTTGCAGAAAAATCCCATTAGATGAATGTCATCCAACGTAAGATTTTTAATCGTAAGAGTGTTTTTGTTAACCGTGATGTTGCCGGAGGAGGTAACGGGAGCATCGCCCGGTGCGCCCTGTGCATTGAACCGCCGCCACTCGTATGTAAGATATTTGTTATTAAATGAGCCGACGGCTTTTACGGTGAATGTTGCGCTGTCGCCCGGCTCGACCCAAACATCATTCGGCTGTGAAATTATTGCGGGCGTGTCGCTGTAATAGGTGTAATTTGCATAATTCGATTTTGCCGTGCCGTTTTCATTTGAAACCTTGCAGTATATCTCAATCGGTGTATCTGTGCAGTCAAGAAGAACAAGCCTGTTCGTCGTTGCTCCGGAAACACGTTCGTCGCCGGTATCATAGAACATTTTTTCCGTTCCGTTTTGCAAATAATACCACTGATACGAAAGGTCGCCGCCCTTTGCCTGAACCTCGAACACGGCTTCGCTCATATAGCCGACCGTTACATCGTCGGGGTGCTTTGTTATTTCCGGCTCACCGCGAACAACCTTGTATCTGACGGAATTATCCAGTTTCGGCAGATTGTTAACTTTTTCGTAGTCGGAGTATGCCCTCGGATCGGTCATTGCGTATCCGAGTGTTTCCGCCGTGCAGATAAAGAACGTTGCAACGAGGTTTTCGCCTTTAATCCTTTGCGCATCATTTACCATAAGGTAACCGCGATTAGGTAAACCGAGATTGTAACCGTCCAAAACCGATACGGACTCGGTGCCGGGTACAAGGGAAGTTATTACGGGTACGGTTTTACGGCCTATTCTGTAAAAATCCATACGGTGCCATTTGAAAACGACGTGACCGCCGTTAACCTGGTCTTCAAGCGCACCGGTATGTGCGTTATTTCCGGAAACCTCTGCGTAAATATAAGCATCATTGCCTGCACCGACCTCAAATACTCCGTTGGTACCGAATTCATTACCGTTTATATCATACAGCTTTACCGAAAGTTTTTCGGCAGAGCCGATAGAGTATTTGAAATGAGAAACGATGAAATTTTTGTCCGCCTTGTTTTGCGTGAAGGTAAAAGGAATCTTAACGGAGTTTTCTTTTAATCCGATATGTGTAAAGCCGGGCTTCGGAACAATGCGAATATACAGCTCTGTTTTCGAATCTATCTCGTCGTATGTTGATATCGGCGTACCGCCCGTTTTATGCCAGTCAAGGTAGCCGACAAAGCCTGTGCCTTCAAATGACTCCGCAACACGTCCGCCCTTGAAGATTGTCGGGAAGTTATTGCGTATATCGGAGACATCAATGGTTTTAAGGCTGCCTATTGTTTTTTTGTCAACGCCTGACCATGCGGGAGCCTTTATGTCATCGGATGTTACGACATCTCCGCCATCGGGATATTTTACGGGGTTTCGATATTTAACGCCTTCTTTTTTGACAACGGTTTTGACAACGGTATTGCCGACGTCGGTCTGCAGGAAAATGCTTGCATACGGCTTTCCGGCAGCACGGCGGCGTACGGTCAAGGGATCCTTCGAACATATTGCTCTGCCCGCTCCGGCGTTTGACTCAATAAAAATCCTGATACTGCCTTCCGTCGAGATGTTAACGGGAGCAACGCCGCCACAGTTTTGCGCTTCCTGACCAAAGATATACAGTCTGTTATTTGCTCCTGTGTTTTTTGCCCTGATATCAATATTAAGGTTTGCGTCATTTTCGACATAAAGCGCTCCGATTGTATAAACACCGTAAAGCCCGTAAAGACGTTCTCCCTTGGCGCTTACAAATATGTTAACATTTCCTCTCAAAATATGAATGTCATAAGCGTGAATGGCCTCGATATTTTTATCTTTGGAGGATTCTTTGGGGTCACCGGCTCTGACGGTAAGAGTATCGTTTTGTCCGGCGCCTTCAAGGACAAGGCTGCCCTTTCCCGTATCGGATATTCCGTTGAAAATACCGAAGTATTTATCATTGTATTTATCCGATTCGATGAGATCTGCCGTTACGGTATTATTGCCCTTGAATATGATTTTCACCTTTGCCGTGGGGTTCTTTCCTGCGGCAAAATTATATTCTTCATCGGGGAAAATACTTATCGCTCCGCCTTTATAGTTGTTGAGAACTATAACATACATATCCGTTTCCGTTTCATAATAGAAATTCTCAACGCCCTCGATACCTTTATAATTGCTATCGGTTGCCCAATGGCTGTCCCCGAATTTAACCTGCGGAGATCTTTGCTGTCCGATGTCGGCAAATACCGTCAGAGGCATTACCGAGAGGAGCATGAGCACCGTCAAAATAATGCTGATTGATTTTTTTAATTTCATTGCTTTTCCTCCTAATTGCAGAAATTAACATGGCGGCGTCGTTTTTTGTCGACTGCCGCCGTGCCGTGTTACTTTTTAAGCGGTGTGCCGCAGCCGGGGCAGAATGCCGCTCCTGTCGAGTTTTGCGTGCCGCAGTTCGGGCAGAACGGAAGAACGCCGCCTGCCTGCTGAACGGGCTGCTGTGCATATCCCTGCTGCTGCCCGCCGAAGCCCTGCATCGGCTGCTGATTGAAGCCCTGCTGATTGAAGCCGCCCTGCATCGGCTGCTGATTGAAGCCCTGCTGATTGAAGCCGCCCTGCATCGGCTGCTGATTAAAGCCCTGCTGATTGAAGCCGCCCTGCATCGGCTGCTGATTGAAGCCCTGCTGATTGAAGCCGCCCTGCACCGGCTGCTGATTATAGCCCTGTGCGGGAGCCGCGCCGCCCTTCATCATCTGAAGAATGCCCGCGATTTCGGTGCATTTTGAAAACGCGTCCATCTGACCGGCGGGAGTGGCGCAGTTCGTTGCGACGTCGAAAGATATCTCCCTCTTTATGTAGGGGTGGTTTACCTTGATGTGAAGCTCGATATCCTCAAGCTCGCAGGGAGTGTTTGAGGACACGGACTGACGGCGGAAATACTGCTGAAGATTCTGCGGAAGCTGAACCGCACCGCCGTTCATACCGCCCATACCGCCCATATTCATACGGAAGCCGGCGTTACGGTTAAGGGGCTGACCGCCGTTATTCTGACGGTCGTCGTAATTGTCGTATTTATCGGGAATGCCGTCGCCGTCGGAATCGGACAGCGTGCGGTAATCCTCCTCGAACCAAAAATCAAGAAGCTGCGAAAAAGTAAAAACTTCGGGGTTATTTTCCGCATAATCTCTGCCGATATTGAAGCAGAACGCGCCCATTCTCGTGTCGATAAGCATTTCACCATTAAGACCTATCGCCTGCGTTGCGGAAAACTGCGCAAACCTCTGTCTGTTTTGCTCGCGCGCCTCAAGATGAGCCTTGACGTCGGCAAGCGAGCGCTTGTCCCAATCGGACGAGAGAGAGCTTAATTTTTTCTTGCAGTCGGAGCACAAATAACCGTCCGCCAGTTTCTGACGCGTTAAAACATTAACCTTTTCTCCGCAAAGGTCACAAAACTTTTTTTCGAATAAAGCCATAAACAACACCCTTCCCAGTGGTAATTTAAGGAGACTTCCCCTTTTACATTTTGATTGTATCATTTTCGGTCACAAAAAAAATGGCCCGAAAGAGCCATTTTAATTAAAAATATAAAGAGAAAAAGTACACGTTATTAAAACACGGGTAAATAACATGAATGTGTCAATTTGCAATGTCCGAAATTACGGCGGCATGACCGTATATCATGGGATTCCTGCGCCGAACGCGAGCGACAGCATAAAACCGCGCAAAGAACGCATGCCGGCGAACCGGCACTGCATGTGTGAAATAATTACACTGTGTAAATTTTTCGACAATATCATGTTTTTCCGCCGTCCGCCCGAACATCGAATATGCAAACGCAGCCTCCCGATACGGCAAAAAGTCGGCGGCAACGGCAATTCCGATTGTTAAATTCCGAACGGATCGGCTTTGCGTTAAAGCGCAAACGCCTGTTTCACGCCGTTTTGCGTCAAAAGACATCCCATAATTTCATCGGCGTCGGCATTTTTACCGAGCATAATATTGAGGTGAACGGTAAGCAGCGCGTTGTCTTCCGTTGCCTCGACCGACGAATCGGCTATTTGCACATTGCTCTCCTCAAGGAATATTTTCATTTGATTGACAGCGTCAGGTGTATTTTCAAGCTGAATGAAACACGGTATCATCGTATCGTTGACGAGAACCTTGTCGAAACCGATAAGGAACTTGTGAAAAACTATCTGCACGAGCAGAAGAAGCATTACGGACGCAATTCCGACCGTGTACATTCCCGCGCCTATCGCCATGCCGACGGCAGCCGTGACAAGGATGCCCGCGGCGGTGGTGAGTCCCTTTATATTGACGCCCTTTACAAAAATCATGCCCGCGCCGAGAAACGAGAACCCGGTGATGATCGATGCGGCGACACGCGAAACGTCGACCTTGACAAATTCGTTTATCAAAGCGTCGTAAAAACCGTATTTAGACACGATTATCTGAATGGCAGCGCCCACCGCAACTATAATGTGCGTGCGGAAACCTGCGTCCTTCTGCCGCAAAGTGCGCTCCACTCCGATTATTCCGCCGCACATTCCGGCGAGGATAATTCGCAGAACATATATTATCTGCGGGTGCAAATCCAAAAATTCGGTTATTCCACTCATGCACATCACACCTTTTTATAACGAATCATTTATAGAATAATATTTTATCGTAATCGGCGGCGCATTTCAAGTAGTTTTCATTACTTTTTATTTATGGTAATTTTTTTTGCATAATCCGCACGCGTTTTTTGTATAAACCGCACGCGTATAGGCTGACGGGCTTCGAACCCGTGCCGCACGGCGGCGTCCGTTTCCGTCACGTTTCGCCTGTATCAGTAGTTCGGATTTATCCACCCGTTTGACACCATGTATACCGCCAGAGAAACCACGGAGCCGAAGCCTGTTTTATCAAGCATATTCTGAATGTGGCGCTTGACCGTGTGTTCGCTCACCGACAGCTTCTCGGCGATTTCGGCACGTGAATAATTCATGCACAGCAGCCGCAGCACCTGTGTTTCGCGGTCGGTGAGGGGCGCTTCGCCGGAAGGCATGGTGATAGAACGCGGTTCGGGAAAAACCTTTTTGCCGTTGAGCACATCGTCGATGACGCGTTTCAGCTCATCAAAGCTCACTGCCTTATATACAAACCCGTCCGCGCCCGCCTCCTTCGCGCGTGAAACATATGATATCTCGTCAAAGCCCGTCATAACAATCACCTTTATCCGGGGCATCGACTCTTTTATGCGGCGCGCGGCTTCAAGACCCGACTCTCCGCCCTCTGTGCAAACGTCCATCAAAACAAGATCGGGCGAATTGCGGCGGCACCACACATCGGCAAGGAACGCGCCCGGCAGAGAGCCGGTGACAACGTAGCCGTCGTTTTCTTCGATTGCGGTCTTGTATGAATCGCGCACCGACTCATGATCGTCAACTATACATATTTTTATCATATAACATACTCTCCTGTCGGAATTGTTGCTTTGACGGTGAAGTGCGGACGCTCCGTCACTTCGAAAACGCCGCCGGCATCGAGCACCGCACGGCGCATACCGTTAATACCGGTGCGGTAGTGTACTTCGCCCTCGGGCGGGGTACCGTTGTCGGATACGGTCAGGCTCTCGTGAAGTCCGTCGGAATCAAACGTAACGGTTACCGTTGTCGCAAAGCCGTGACGGACGGAATTGGTCGATGCCTCGCGTATCACTCTGAAAAAGCACTCCGCAACCGACGGCAGCTCGGGCATTCTGCCGTTTATCACAACCGAAACGCCGACGCTGCCGAGTGTTTCGCACAGATCGGAAAACCGTTTTTCCGGCGGCGCAATGCTCTCGCTGCGCATGCGCTCGGAAAGATCGTCGACAAGATCGGACACTTTTTTCTTCGACGGCATGATTCCCGAATTAAGATATCTCTGAAATATCGTTATTCGCTGACCGAGCACATCATGGACGCGCCCTCTTGCGGCAATAAGCTCCCTGTCGCGGCACACCACGCCCACATTGGACAGAAGCTCCGCAAGCTCGCGGCTTCGCTCCGCAAGCTGCTCACGGCGGCTTTTGAGTGATTCGTTGACACTCCAGCGGCGGGTAACGTCGGTAACGGTGGTTTGAAAATACGGCCGTCCGTTTATGGTGAGAATTTCACGCGACGCCATAAAAGCCGTTTTGTCGGCAAACACGGTGACGGGACACGAGCCGAGCATATGCCGTTCGGTGCCCTGCGGCAGTTCGCCAAAATAAACATACCGCCAAAAGGCGTTGCCGCCCTTGTCAAGCGAGCAGCCGATACGCTCCGTGTATTTTTTGAAGCTGACGTTAACAAGCAGAGGTCTGCCGTCCGTCTCACACAGCATTATTCCGGTGGGCAGCGTGTCGATTGCGTCCTTTATGGAAAGAATGCTGATGCTGCGGCGAAGCTCAATGACGCCCGAAATTGCGGAATGCGCGTTTCGCAGAAACAGCAGCACGGCGGCACAAAGCACAGCCGAAGGGAAATTCCCTCCGAGCAGGCGCTCCGCGGCAGTGCTCATCAGCAGACTCGACAAAAACATGATAATGCCGCACGGCTTTTTTTTAAGTCCCGTGCAGACCGCCGCGCCGATACCGAGAAGAACCGGAAAAACGGTGCGCGTCCGCTCAAAGAAAGTCTCGGTCAGAACACCGTCGAAAAGGCTTTGAAAAAAAACTCCGCACATGACGCACGAAAAAAACGAAAAGGCGAAGCTTATACCCTCGTTCGCGCTTTCGGCGATATATGCCGGAGCGCGGCAGCGCC
>OMRJ01000023.1 GCA_900313475.1 uncultured Eubacteriales bacterium
CCGACAGCAGACAATTTTTGAGCAATTTTCGTTTTTTGAGGTGCAGGCTTGCCGGCGCAAGTCAAGACGAAAAGGGCGAAAAGTGCCGAAAAGGGTCACTGACGGGTGCAGAGCAGTTTTGCCTGAGCTGATTTTTGTTCAGGCAAGGCAAAGCCCGCAGCGAATACACAAGAAAACAATCAACGCAGCACATAAACATGCAATGAGCTTTTTTTATCTAAACCAACTATTTCCTTTTAGTTTTGTAAATTTTTTTAAGCCATTGCAATATTCAAAATCTACCCAATAAGCATTTTTCTCGTCTGCAAAAGACCGACTCCTTGATAACTTGATTGTCTGCAAAAGGCTTCGGTTTTCCGCGCCGCCGTCGGAGTTTCCCGCGCGGCAACCGCCTGCAAGAATGTCCGATGATTTTTCCATTTACTTGTCGGAAACTACACAGCAGTTAAACCCCGACTCACAGTAAGCCTCATATAACATAATCTTTATTCCTCAGCATGTGTGTCAATAATCAAACACAAACTCTGTATAATCGCGCCCCATATCGGGAAACGCATCACTCACATCATTTCGAATACACAAAACAAGATTTTTTTTGAGGAAATTGCATTTTAATTCCGCATGATAAGGAAAATCCTCTTTTTCGGCATTCGGGAACGGCTGTTCAACGGGCTTGATACAGGCATAAAACCACCCAAACCCGGGATTGTGACAAAATGCAACGTTATAATCGTTTCCTCCGACAGTCATTTTCCCTTTTATATGAGCAAACACTTCGTCACTTTTACGGAGGAACGGACGGAATCGCACCTTGTCGGAATATTCGCTGTCAATATTTATTGTGAAATCCGCATTTTCACACTTCCATTCGGTTTTTCTGCACATATACCAGTATGCACTCGGACGCAACAGAAACGCTGCAATGCAAACAGTCAACAACACGGCAGCGACAGCGCATACCTTTTTTGTTTTAGCCTTTGCGACATCAATCAAAAATCTGTTTCGGCTCATTCCGTTTCCCCCTTTTAAGTGTGTCTGACAACTTTTTTAATCATGCTGTATACTATATATCTTTCACATGCGGCGGCCGTTCCCGAAAGCGGCTGCCGCGCATTCAAAAACTCTGTAAAAATCCTATATTGATTCTTAATACAAGCTATATCTTATCGGTTTCAATCACAGAAACGAAAGTATTTCTGCCGTAATTGCAATCGGATTGAATATATAAGGTTTCTCCTTCCCATTTCTGATGAAAACGAAGTATAAGTGAATCCTTCCTTGTACAAGTCAGCGACACAACAAATACTTTATCAGGAAAAAGAGCTTTCAGCTTGTACGCAAATAACCTGCAAATTGCCTCCGCGCAGTATTTAATTTGCCTATACTGACTGCGCGAGACGCGATTCACTAAATGAACATGATTTGTTGTTGCCTCAAATGCCGTTTTATCAGCAACAACAATTGATGGCAAACATTTACAATTTAAGTTAACAACATAATCATAAGTTCCGTCCGAAATAATGTGAAACGATGAATTTGCAAGATAGATTAAAACCGATTGATAAATCGTCATGCCTTTTCCTCAAAACCCTAAATAAACTAATCCAATATTGTCGATTAAATACTGTATGGTATTTCGTATCGCTGTCGTGTTTCCCGCGCGGCGGCCGTTCCCGAAAGCGGCTGCCGCGCTATGAGTTACTGCGACACCGTAGGCGAAACTGCGTCGGCGGGATAGTACCCCATAAAATATGTGAGCACCGGGTACTCTTCAAAAACAGCATATATTCCGTATTTTTCTGCCTGATCGGGTGCTTTTATTTCACCGTTTTTATATTTTTCAATATATTTCGCAATCTCTGCCTTATCTGCTATTTCAATTTCACATGAAGACTTCCAAAATTCTATTTTTGATATGTTTTCCGCAGCCAATTCGGGAAAAACCACATCGCTTCTGAAATAACCGGTCATAGGAATAAATACTCCGCAAAAATCACTGTCCAAAAAAAGCTGCTCTTTATCATTTTCAAAAGCATAAAGCTTGAAGTTATAATAGCAGTCATATAACGGAAATAACCACCTTGCGCTCCTCACACCGGTCAACGGCTGTTGTGCCCTCATTCCATGTAAAACGTATGGCGATCTGCTATCCAACATTATATATTGGTGTCCGTTATAAACTATTGCACAGTTACGGGCATACGGCGCATTTGGGGGGTCTTCAAGGAATTCGACATGCGCTTTGCATCTCATTCCCACTATGATATTCGGAATAATCAATGCTATTAAAAGTATAGCAATCAATATGCAGGCAACAATAACAAAGCAGCGTTTATGACAAATCTTCAAATAACCACCTATCCCTTAAAAAAAATTGACTGCGTTTCTTTGTATCTGGATTATAGTATGGATCTGTTGATCTGTTTCTGTAGTAGTCAATTACCCCGTTATAATAATCAAAAGCCAATGCCGATGCTTCGGGTTTATTAAAAAACATATCATACTCATATGTATCGGAATCTATGCATGCACCTCTAACAAATGTTTTCAACGTTTGTTCTCGTCCGTAGGCCAACCACCCTCCGACAAATATAACCGGACAAGTTATGTTTTTCTCACCTTTGGACCAAAGATATCCTTGCAAATGCATTTGCATTTCTTTGGCTAGGCAAGAACTGCTCAACAAATATTTTCGTCCATGTGAAATCTCAAAATCATCCAATATAACAACGGCAAAAGTATTAAAAAATTTGGAACCTATTTTATATGCCTTTTTCCACTCCGAATAGCACTCCGAATATTTTACACCAATATGCCATTTTTTGTTTACTTTCTTACCATATTTCTCTGCTATTTCACCTTTATATTCTCTGCTCGTTTCTTCCATAAAGACACAATCAAAAACAATGTTAATTAAATTCAATATTGTTTTATTACTTACATAAAAGTTTTTTATTGCGCTTATTAGCCCTTGAATAAAGCCGACTGGATTGAACGGACTTTCACCATCGTAATCAATCAACATTACAGGATTATTGTGGCAATATGCAAACATGTTTGTGCCAACCGCACCGCTCTCTGTGTCTTGATGAACATCCGCATTGAGGAAGCGGCAGATTGCGGGGCAATAGAAACGGGAGCCGAGGTAATAGGAAAGACCGATCGCGGGGGCATAGAGGTAACCGCGGTATGACAGCGGATTAAATGATGCGTAGAAAAAAGCTACAACCATTTTACCGATTTGTTCTCCGGTAGACAAGCTTTCATCAGTCGGAATGTCAAAATTTACGATATTACCGTAGGCATCATAGATATAGCCGACGATGTAGGTGCCCTCATGGTCATAGAGTGCGGTTATGTCACCTTGCAGGTTTTTGCCGTAGTAAACCGGAGCGCTGTCGGCAAGCAAAAAGCCTACCGCTTCGCCGTCGGAATCGTACATTATGCGAACGGGAATTTCCGATCCGGTTGAATCTTCGGTCGGAGCATTGACAACTTTACAGCCGAGCAGGCGGTCACCGTCCCAATAATATGACATTGATCCGTTGTAGGTGCCGTCCGCTGCATATGCTTCATAACGGAGCAGGAAGCCGCTTTCGTTGAAATAGTACAGGAAAAAATCTCCGTCCTGTTCCGTCAATTTTTTGAGCTGTCTGCCAGCCGTCCACTCGTAGGTATCGCCGCCGAAAGACGTGATGTTGCCCATGGCGTCATATGCGACGGGGACGCCGTTGTACGACGTGAGGACATCGTTCCACGTGCCGTGAGAGTAACCGAATGTCTTCGTATCCGTCGGCGTCATTTCGGCGGTGATATCGTCCTCCGTGTAGTCATATTCCGTTTTGGAAACGATATTGCCGCCGATATCGTAAACATAGACATACGTCTTTCCCGCGCGGCGGTTATCCTCGCGGACAAGCTGTCCCGCTTCGTCATATGCATAACGGCCGGAATATGTTTTCACGCCGTCCGCCATGCGGAAAATGCCCGTTATATTGCCGCGCGCATCGTATTCGTAGTTGTCCTCCGCTGTGTAAGATTTGCCGCCGACCGTGAGCGAGAACTCATGTGCGTTCACGCGCGTGCTTGCCGTGTCGGCAGTATCGTTGTAGGTGAACGACTGTGAAAACCGCGCATTGAACAGGTCGCCGTTTACGTTGCTGTTTCCCGTGCCCGATTTTGACGTGACACGTCCGAACCAGTCCTTCGTAACACCGAAAGAGAGCGCCGCGGAAAATGAGTCAGTCTCGCCCGTGTCCTCGTCAACAACTGTTCGTTGGCGCGAAAAATCACGTGTCGACTGCAAAACGCCGGTCAGGGAATCGTAGGCTGATCCGTCGGTATAGGTGACCGCCGCGCCGAAAAGATTTTGCACGGAATGTCCGTTTTCATCCTCGGTGAGCGAATAGATCAGCGAATTGTCGGAGAGACTGCGGTATTCCGTGCCGCTGTCGGTGTAAACGGTCTTTATGCCCGCGCCGTTATCGGTGATTGATGTGATTTCGCCGTTCTCGGAATAGGAATAAGCATAACGGCTCGTTTCACCGCCGTCGACATACACCGCAGATACTTTTCCGTCGGGAGTGTAGGCATATTCGATGCTCTGTCCGTTTGCGAACTCGGTTCTCGACAGGCGAGAACGGTTTTCGCCCGTGCCGTAGGTGTTTTGCGAGAGCACCGTAGAGCCGACGGAAACGCTCGTCTGATTGCCCCACACGTCGTAGACAAAATTATAATCAAAACCGTTGTGCGTTATTTTTGTCAGTTTATCATTATTATAGTCATAAATATTCTGCATGGACGTTCCGCCGGAAAGTCCCGAAACGTTCTGTGCAAAGGACTTGAGATTGCCCATTGCATCGTAGGAGAAATTCGACTGTGTGTCACCCGCTCCGACAGCCGAAAGGATGCCGTTTGAATCGTAGGTATAATATACGGTGTTTCCCGCCGAATCGGACGACGACGCAAGTTTATTTGATGAATTGTAGACATTTAGCGATTTTGTGAGAGTTTTAACGCCGTCAAAGCTCTTTTCGGAAATGACATTTCCGCGGTCATCCGTTTCGTTGAAGCTGCGGCGCATACACGAGATGCACGTGCAGGCTTCTTCGCTCTCACATTCACACGGGCAGGCTGCTTCTTCGCAGTTTTCACACGGGCAGACGCTGTCCGGTTCGGGGGCTTCTTCGGTCGTCTCCTCCGTGGGAGGTTCCTCGGGGTCGGGTGCGCCGTAGAGATAATCGCCGTTTTCATCGGTAATTGTCTCTATGTTGCCGTCTTCGTCAAAGGTTTTGGTCTGAAAATGGCCGAAATTATCGGTAAACACATGCGCGCCGCTTTCCGTAACGGAAACCGTGACGCTGTTTTCGGTAAGGTAGCTTTCCGTTGACGCGTCATAAACATATGATGCAAGGGATTGAACAGTACCGTTTTCGGCATAGGTCAATTCGACCTTATTCATGTCAATGTTGACGGCTTTTATAAGTCTGCCCGCACCGTCATAAGCGTAAGACACCGTTTTCCCGTCGGGGAATGTGATTCCCGTGAGAAATGCGCCGTTATAAGAAAATGTTGTTTCAAGGGGCACGCCGCCTATCAAAACAGCTTCGTCGGAAGAATTGAAACATTTTATCTTCGTCAACCTGCCGTCGGTATATGTAAAGCGGTATTCATTGCCGGTGCCGTCGGTAAGCGTATCGACGGCATTTATGTCCGTGCGGTAAGACACGGTCATTCTGACGTCGGCAGCACTGTTTTCACGCTTCACAAGTCTGCCGAATCGGTCAAAGTATGTTATCTCGTTCTCCGCAGAGTTGAACATGTAACCGAACGGTGCGGCGGTGCCGGTTGATTTAAAAAGGACGGTGCCGGCAAATTCGCCGTCGGACACCCACGCGGTACAACCATCGGGGACGGTGCCGACATCGTCGCCGTCCTCAGCTGCACGCAGTATCTCAACGCTGCCGGCACCGTCAAACATAAGTAACAGTGTTTTATCGGTA
>OMRJ01000324.1 GCA_900313475.1 uncultured Eubacteriales bacterium
CGAGGAGCGGCAGGACGAGCTCTGCAAGGTCGTCGAGGAGATCCTCGGCGAGCACTACGAGCAGATGGACCCGCTCACGTTCTTCTCTATGTTCAACGGTAAGAGAACGAATTTTGCCAAGCGCTCGGAAGCTGTGAAGACGATAATCGGGCAATTCGGGATTGATGTGGAAATCCCCGTTGACTTCTACGGCATTCCCGTTACTGATGCGCGTAAGTGGCGCTATTGGGATGGCAAGCCCGATACCATTCGCCACAACTGGGAATTATTTCGCGCTGCCTTGGCGTTCGCGGATGGTCCGACTAGCGAGAATCGCTCAGAGCTAGCGCGACTCTTCGACGTCGTGCACGCGCAGGGAAACATCGGAGATGCGACTTTGACGATGGCCCTCTATTGGATACGGCCGCAATCATTTCTCCCCGTTGACAACAATACGCGCACATACTTGTGGAACCGATATGACGTGAGCGTTCCGTCTCCCCTGAAGGGCGACGGCTATCTGGCGCTGCTCGACGAGGTGCAGGATAAATCTCAAGAGGATTTCACTGTCATATCGTACTCAGCTTGGGAACTACTTGGATGGGTTCCAGCTCCGAGTGAGTACGATCCCGGCATCGATGCCGACAAATGGGAAGAGTTGCTGCGCGAGCCGGGTTTCATTTCCGCGAACGCGCTCATCGCCCTCCGCTGCCTCTCAAAGCACCCGGAAGGAGTCACATGCTCGGAACTCGATGATGACTACGGGCGCGGTTCGAACTTCTACAACAGTAACGTTTCAACCCTTGGCGAGACAGTCTGTAAGAAGTTGGGCATCGAGCCACGAAAGGCGGAGGGGAGCGGGAAGTACTGGCCCGTGCTCTGCGTGGGAAGTTATGTCGGCAAGTCGCGCCACGGCTCGTTTGCGTGGCGGCTTCGACCCGAGTTGGCCGAAGCCATTGAGAGACTGGGCGCTGGCGAAGCGTCACTCGTGGAAGCCGAGGTTCGCGAGCGCGCAGCCTTCAATTCCGAACGGCTGGCCCGCCTTGTCGCGTTATACAAGCAGGACTTTCCCCGTTTCCGCGTCCCGGGCGGAGAAGATGGCGATCAGGAAGTCTACAAGTGGGATGACGCATGCGCCTATCGCGACAGCTGGGACATCGAGGCCGACGATTTCGCCGCAAGCCTCAAGAGTGCGCTAAAGCCCGCTAACGCGGGACGTGGGGCCTTGCTGGGAAACGGTTTCTCGTATCCGTTCCAAAGGCTTTCGAGCCTCGTCGAGTTCGACGAGGAGGGCATACGAGAGGCGTTCAGGATCCTTTACGATTCGGAGAGACCGCTCCGCGATGCGTACAACGGCTTCTGCGATGCGGTCGATGCCGTGCTGCAGGAGCACAACGACACCGTCGAGAAGCCCCTCGAAGGCAGTCATCAGACCCCTTCGGCTGTAAGCGTGTACCTGGCCTTCGAGAAGCCCGATCAGTACCACATCTTCAAGCCCGCCGTCGGGACGGCTTTCGCCGAGTGCATCGGCGCGAAGCTTCCCGGGGACAAGGTCGCGAAGATGCTCACCTACGAAAAGCTCGCCGACGCGGTGCTTCCCGCGCTGGTCGCCGACGAGGAACTCGTCGCCCTGAGCGATAGCGCATTGGATGAGAGGCAGCTAGCTGCCGACACGGCTCACCATCTGATGCTGCAGGATATCGCCTACTACTCGTCACGATACCTGAAATCATGGCATCCCGACTGGGAGTCGCTGCTGTCCGGTGAATCGGAAGGCTCCGACGGGATCTCCTTCGAAGGGGCAACCTATCCGAAGAACATGATTCTGTACGGGCCCCCGGGTACCGGAAAGACCTACCGCACACGCGCCTATGCCGTCGCCATCTGCGACGGGAGGCGCATCGAAGATGTGCTCGATGCCATGGCCGACCCAGACGGGTACGCAGAGGTCTCGGATCGCTACGACCAGCTCGTCTCAGAGGGGCGCGTGGGGTTCACCACGTTTCACCAATCCTACGGATACGAGGAGTTCATAGAAGGCCTGCGCCCCGAGTACGATGAGGACAAGGGCGTCGTCACCTACCCGCTGCGCAAGGGCGTATTTCGCGACTTCTGCGAGGCGGCCGAGGATGTCGTGGCCGTCGCCTCCGCCGAGGAGGGCGTGCCACGCTTCGCGGGCAATCCGAGGCCGCGCGTGTGGAAGATGGGGCTCAAGACCGGCGGCGTCGCAGATCTGCTGGAGCGATGCCGTGCCGAAGGGTCGCTTCGGATGGGCTGGGACGACGTTACACCTGACGGGGTCGAGGATTCCAGGGAGATCTCCGACCAGAACAGGCGGGCCATCAACGCATTCCAGGAGGAGATGCAGCCGGGCGACTTCGTCGTGATCCCCGGCGCCGTGAGCAGCCGCTACGACGTGGCCGTGGTGACGGGCGATTTCGAGTGGGACGAGGGCTTGCCCGGCGCCAAGCGCAAGAGGGCGGCGCAGTGGCTCGATGGCATCGCCAAGGGCGACTTCCTGCCGCTCAACGGCGGCAAGGCGCTGACGCTACAGACCGTCTATGAGCTGCCGCGTGTGAGTCCGTC
>OMRJ01000142.1 GCA_900313475.1 uncultured Eubacteriales bacterium
ATACCGAGAATGCTCAATATCATGCGGAGAATACGTTTAAGTGTAGCCATAATGCCTGCGGACTGCTCCTGACGCACACCGGTGACATAAATACGGCAATCGGATGTGATATCGGAAATCTTGTAAAGGCGGTAGCCTTCCGCGTCGGTTCCGTAGGACGCCAGAGCTTCGGCTTTGCCGATTAAAGCCATTGCAGTGCCCATTTCTTCGGGAAGCTTTTCAAACTCACCGATATTGCGAAGAACCTTAACGGACATACCGGATGCCGAATAACCCTTAAGCGTCTTTACTCTGAAATAAAACTCTCCGCCGTAATAAATAAGCTTATAATTCTCGTTGTTAAGAGTTCTTATCCTGTAGCCGTCGCCCGACTCCCAAGTAACGCTGTAGTGGTTTTTGAGAAGCGAAGGCTCGTTGTTTTCATTAACCTCAGCGACATTGATAACAAGATCTCTGTCGGCAATTACGGAGTATTCGCTGTTGTCGTTCAACCGTATCTGTTCGCCGTTTACAAAGACGGCAACCGTTGCGGCATTGTAAATTCTGTTAGTGAGAACCTGAAAGGTAAGCACTGAGCCGCTCTCTACGGAAGTATTCGTCATTTCTACGGGCGAGTATCTGTCGGGGTATTTTTCAAGCTCGCTCGCTATCAGTTTGTAGTAGGCGCGGTAACAGTCACCGTCGTAAACATACACACCGTTTTCGTCAAGAACGAAGTCGACGGCACCCATTTTTGATTTGACAAACATGTAGGCGGGCGTTCCGTCCTCGTCTTTGAGAAGATTGTCGGAAGCGCCGACAAACGAAACATTGACCGAGCCGTCGGCTGCAAACGCGGGAACCGCACACGACAACATCATAAGGACGGCAAGGAATATACTCATAACTTTTTTCATAGGTGTCCCTCCGTTAAAAAAATACTTTTATACAAATATAATTATAAACGGATAACTTAAAAAAGTCAATAATCGGAGCCTTGTCAAAGTGTAAAATAATCGAGGTGTGTTTTAGTTTAAAAACACAAAAAATGTTCTTTCAATACTGATAACTTGCTTCATATATACATATACTTCATTTGAGGTGTTATAAAAAAATGAAAAAGCTCACAAACAGAACAAAGACTCACATACTGTCGGTAACTCTCACTCTCGCAGTCGGCGGGCTTTCGTCATTTCTGACAAGAAAAAACACGGATGTTTACAAAATCGTTGCAAAGCCGCCTTTTGCGCCGCCTTCCGTCGCGTTTCCGATCGTGTGGACGGTTCTTTACGTTCTGATGGCGGTGAGCTTTGCGCGCGCGTTCCACTCAAAGGACAGTAAAAAAGAACAGGACAAAAGTCTTGCGCTCTACTGCGGAAACCTTTTTATGAATTTTGCCTGGCCGGTAATCTTCTTTAATTTCAGGGCTTTTCTGCCTGCATTTATATGGCTTGCCGGTCTTTTCGGCGTTGTGACGGCGATGGCTGTAAACTTCGGAAAAAAAGAAAAAATCAACTCATATCTTCTTATCCCGTACCTTTTGTGGCTAACATTTGCCGGTTACCTCAACGCCGGAATCGTTTATTTAAATTAACAGACTGTTTTTGCCGTTGCTATTTGAAGAAGTATCCGCTATAATAACCCTATCATCTGAAAAGGAATCCTTCTAATGAATGCTTCGACAAATTCCTCGTCACAGAATTATAAAAGAACACGGCTTGCCTGTTACACTGCGTATTTCACTATGTCATCCGTTTTCTGTGTTCCGCCGCTGCTGTTCGTGACATTTCACGGCTTATACGGAATTTCTTACACTCTGCTCGGCACACTCGTGCTGATAAACTTTTTCACTCAGCTCTCAACAGACCTTGTTTTCACATTCTTTTCAAAGCATTTCAATGTAGCTAAAGCAGTCCGAATAATGCCTGTCGCGACATCGGTCGGATTGATGATATACGCTCTTGGGGCAGCATTATTCCCCGATTCGGCATATTTATGGTTTGTTGCGGGAACTGTAATATTCTCTGTATCGGCGGGGCTTTCGGAAGTGCTGCTAAGCCCCATTATTGCCGCGCTCCCTTCCGATGACGCGCAAAAAAGCATGAGCTTTCTCCATTCGCTGTACGCCTTCGGCGTTGTTGCCACGGTTTCGGTGAGCACACTTTTTCTCAAGCTTTTCGGAACCGACAGGTGGATGTATCTGATCGCATTTCTCGCACTGCTGCCGCTTACCGCGGCTGTGCTGTTTATGATATCGCCCGTTCCACCGCTCAACGAAGGCGCCGACGGTGAAAAAGCGGAGCGCAGAAAAGGAAAAGCTGTTGGACTTGCGCTGTGCGCCGCATGCATCTTTTTCGGAAGCTGTGCGGAAAACGGCATGTCAAACTGGATATCGAGCTTCATGGAAAACGCGCTGAATATCGACAAAACCGTGGGTGACATTCTCGGCGCGGCAATGTTTGCGGTGCTTCTCGGCGCGGGACGTATCGCTTATTCAAAATTCGGCAAAAGCATAAACCGTGTGCTGTTCGTCGGAATGCTCGGCTCGGCTTGCTGTTATCTCACGGCGGGACTGTCACGGTCGCCCGTGCCGGCGTTTATCGCATGCATTTTCACCGGACTTTTCACCGCCATGCTGTGGCCGGGCACACTGATATTCATGGAGAAAAACATAACGGGGGCAGGTGTGGCGGCATATGCGATGATGGCTGCCGCCGGCGATCTCGGAGCATCAATCTCGCCTCAGCTGATGGGAATAGTCATCGACAGCTTTTCGGCAACGGGTTTTGCCGCAAAGCTAAGCGCTTCGCTCGATCTGACCGCTGAGCAGCTCGGACTAAAAGCCGCAATGATAACGAATGCCGTTTTCCCGACAGCAGGAGTTATCGTCCTTATTTTCATCATTAATCATTTCAAAAAAACCGCGCCCCGTCAAAATAAAGAACCGCATTCGGGAATGCGGCATTAATTAAAGGTATGAATTTACATCGCGTCGGCTGCCGCGGTATGATGGCTATGCATATCGGCTCCGATAGCTTTGAAGAACCGAAACCTTGCTTTATTTGTGGTACTTCTCCCCCGATGCTATTTTGAATGCCCTGTATATCTGCTCGAGAAGCATAATACGCGCAAGACGGTGCGGGAATGTCATTTTCGACATGGACATCTTAATATCGGCCATACGCTTTACTCTTTCGGAAAGTCCGCACGAGCCGCCTATCACAAATGTCACGCCGGCGCGTCCTGATAGTGCAGCTTCGGTAAACACGCGCGAGAAATCCTCCGAAGAAAACTGTTTTCCCTCAATGCACATCGCAATTACGGTGCTGTTCGGGGGAATTTTTCTTATTATTTCGGCACCCTCCGCTTCAAGCGCTCTGTCAATCTCGGTCTGCGACGGAGCTTCGGAAAGAGGCGCTTGTTTGATTTCCACGGTGTTCATTTTGGCATAAGCCTTAAGGCGCTTCAAATATTCGGCGGACGCTTCATCAAAAAAAGCATCCTTCAATCTGCCCACACAGATTATCGTAACGGGCTGCATGTCTGCGCTCCTTTCAAAAAACGGTAAAATGCTTCGTATTCGTCGGTTCCGCAACCGAAAGCTCACAGTCGACACCGTCGACCGCTCCCGCGCGTTTCAGAAATGAATGAGTACATTTATAAGCGAGATCGGGTGTGTTGTTTTCCCGGCTCAAATGACCGAGCACCAGACGCGTAACACCGCTTTCAAGCAATTTGACGGCGGCTTCGGCGCAATCGTCATTTGAAAGATGCCCCTTTTCGGAGCGGATACGCATTTTCAGCGGATCGGGGTACGGACCGAATTTAAGCATATCGGGATCGTAATTTGATTCAAGAAGCACAAGATCACAACCCTTTATGCCATTAAAAATATCGTCAGTCAGCACGCCTGTGTCGGTGGCAATGCCGACGGTTCTGTCGGGCAGCTCGACGCGATAACCGCAGCTTTCTTTCGCATCGTGAGAGGTGGGAAATCGCGAAACAAAAATATCGCCCACGGCAATACCTTTTTTCGTTATTATTTCATACTTGAATTTGCCGTTAAGCACTCCGCACGACATAAGTCCCGAAAGCGTGCCGCCCGACGCGAACACCGGAATCTGATATTTTGTCGCAAACACTCTTATTGCGCCCGTGTGATCGGTATGTTCATGAGTAACAAAAATCGCTTTAACACTTTCGGGAGACAACCCCGCCCTGTCAAGTGCCATGCAAAGCTGTTTGCAGTTTGTGCCGGCGTCTATCAGAATACCTTCCGAGGAAGTGCCTATGTAAGTCGAGTTCCCCGATGATGAGGAACACAGAGTGCAGAATCTTGCCATTTTTTAATATCCTGTCTTTTTAGTTAAAAATTTAAAATATTTGTCCGTTTTCCGAAAAAAACGCGCTGAAAGAAACCGAAACATCAAAAAAAACATCAGCAAAAGTCGTGTGTTATTTTTTCGAGCCGAGTTTACCTCCGAGCTTGCCGCCCTTTTGCGACGAACCGAAAGAAAAGTTACCCGCAAGAATGTTAGTTTCAAATGAGAAAACTATCGCGTCTTCTTCCCTTTTTCTCTTGAGTGCAAGCTCTATCATTCTGTCAAGCAGCTTTGTGTACGGCACTCCTACAGGCTCCCAGAGGTAGAAAGAGAGAGAACCGGGAATCGTGTTTATTTCATTGAGATAAACTTTATCCGTTGCGCCGTCTATCATAAAGTCGATTCTTGAGACGCCGTTACAGCCGAGCACTTTAAATGCCTTGACAGCCATCGAACGTATTTCCTCGCGACGTTCGGGGGAGATTTCTGCGGGAATTTTGCGCGCAAGACTTGCCATACCGCCCTTTGTCGAGCCGCTTTTTGCTCCGCCGGTCTTCGCCCCTGTCTTTTTTGAGCCGCCGCCCTGCAAATACTTATTTTCGTAGCTCAGAATCTCGTCGCTTTTTGCGGGCTGCTCGCATTCGCTCGCGAAAGCCTCGTCAACATCTCCGCAGACGGAGCAGTTTATCTCCGTAAGATCGGTTATAGCTCGTTCAACAAGCACGACGGAAGCAAACTTAAACGCATCGTCAAGCGACTTTTTCAAGCCGTCCTCATCGTGCGCAACGGAAATGCCGACCGACGAACCGAGATTTACGGGCTTAACGATAACGGGAAAGCCTATTTTTTCTTTTGTTTTTTCAATTATCTTTTCGGGTTCGGCAAAATCGGACGCTATGAAGCGCAGGCAGTCGAGCACCGGCACGCCGTTGTCCTTAAGCACGGTCTTCATAACGTATTTGTCCATACCGACGGCGGAGGACGTGACGTCGCATCCGACGAACGGGACACCGAGTGTTTTAAGATATCCCTGAAGTGTGCCGTCCTCGACATTTGTGCCGTGGACTATGGGGAACGCAACATCAATATCGGAAATAACATTGTTTCCGAGCTTCTTAAACGGGAAACGCATCAGCTTAACGCGTCCGTCAATGTTCATAAGCACACAGCGTGTGCTTTTTTTGAGAAGCGCGGGAATGTTTTTGTACTCCTCGATGCACGAACACTCAAAGGAAGTGTAAAATTCGCTGTTTTTTGTTATATAAACGGGTATTATATCGTATTTTGTCTGATCGAGAGCCGCAACTGCTTGGAGCGCCGAAATGATACTGACCTCATGTTCGACGCTTTTTCCGCCGAACAAAACGCAAAGCTTTATCCTC
>OMRJ01000319.1 GCA_900313475.1 uncultured Eubacteriales bacterium
GAAAGGTTTTCGGGATTTTGTCATCGCACACATCCACAGAGACTACACCGCAATATCCAAGCATGATTTTTCTAGGCCGGTAATTCCAGATGCGGCGTTATACTTAAGGAAGGTATACGGTTCGTTTGTCAAAGAGCGAGGCCGGGACAAGGTCAACGAAGAATGGATTTTGCCAAGAAACATGACAAATGCCGCCATCGCAGAGGGGGTAAACAATTTACTGGTGCGTGCGGGTTTTTCCGGCCAAACGGTAGCAAAGGGGCGCCCTTCGAAATCTGAGGCTATCCCGATCACAATCCTTCGTACCAATTATCAACACATGCTCAACACAGTTGCAGGTTTAAAGGACGACCCGGACACGTTTAGTTTCTTGTGTGGTGTACTACTGAAAAGCTCCACATATACGAGTTACGAGTCTCACACGACGCCGGAAGCGCAATTCCGCTTGTACACGATCCTTAAATCCATTTCCGTCGAAAAGAAATTGAAGGAAAAGTCTGGAGTGGAAAAGGGAAAAGATGGCTGGCTTTACAAAGCTGTTCCAAGAACAAATCACGAGGTCGCCAGAGTCACCGGGACGATTCGACTCCGCCCAGAGGAGAGAATTATTATCAGAGTTCCACATGGCGTTACAGGAGTGGTCGAAGCTTTACGCAAAGAGGAGCAGTGACCAGCGAGTTGAAACACAGTTTACCCTGCGTTCAAGACGAGTTCAAGATGAAGCGGCCAGATGATAGCGGCTGATACTAAAGACAAAAAGAAAAAGTTCCGAGACAGCTCAAAACTGAGACTGCTTCGGAACTTTTTGGTGCGCGAGGCGGGACTTGAAGTCCACGTTTTTCATTTCATGTATTCCAATCCATCTATTCTTGCGAAATAAAAGCAAAAATCAGAATTTCAGGTATCAATCCGTCCATTCAATTAAGCCTTTTCTAATCTGGCTTGGGTCATTTTTGTGGTCAAGCCGAAAGGAGTTTTCCATGAAATCTATCTTTGAAGAAATGGGCGGAACCTATTCCGATATCAATGGCTATCTCATTCCAAATCTATCAATGCCCGACTCCCTTCCCCTTGGCAAATGGGGTCGCATGCGGAGGCGCTTTCTCAAAGAGCATCGCCCCGCTTTGTATTCCAGCATGCTTTTGACCGGTAGCTTGGATCAGCACCTGACCGAGATCGACCATAGCTGTGAGGAACAGCTGGAACTCATCACCCGGCAGTTGGCAACGAAAGAAGGCATGACCGAGGCGCTCAAGGCTTCCAATCAGATGGAGTAGGTGCGCGCATGAACAATATTCGGAACCGCGCCGGAGAGTTCGTGCTGAGCGAGCTTGTTTACTGCTTGTATGGCTTTCAAACTAGGTGCAAAGATCATGCTGGACGTACTGACCGTCGGCCAGGTGAGAGAAATCTGAACTCCACACGCATTGGCCTGGATTGATTACCAAGATGTTCTGCTAAAAAAAGGTCGGCACCTGGAAAACCGCGATTCAATGGTTTCCGGGTGCCTGTTTTCATACATATAAAAGATTAGTCCAGCTCTTTCAGCTTGCTGAGCTGCGCCTTGTCCGCCCTAGCGCTTTTCGGGCTGCCTCCGGAATAAACCAGATTCCTGTAAGCATCAAGCCGCCGGTCAAGAAAGGCTTTGAATTCGTCGAAGTTATCCAGCTCCGCGATTCTCGGCTCCAGCCAGGTGGGGATCGTCAGTTTGGGCACGACGTTATGCCCTTTACGCCACGAAGGGGATCTTGTTCTCTTTTGCGTATTGCTCGGCATAGGAACCGGCCGGCGCGTGGATCGTGAGCTTAGTGCAGCCCCAGAATGCATTCACTCCGATGCTCGTCACGCTATCCGGGATATTCACGTGCCTCAGGCTGCTGCAGCCAGAGAAGGCTCTCCTGCCGATCTCTGTCACGCCCTCTCGGATCACTACTCTCATCAGGCCACTGCAGCCGGAGAACGCCAAATCACCGATGCTCGTCACCCCATCCGGGATCGTCACGCTCCTCAGGATCCTGCAGTCGCGGAACGCCGAATCGCCGATGCTTGTCACGCTATCCGGGATCGTCACGCTCGTCAGGCCGCTGCAACCGGAGAACGCGGCGCTGGCAATGCATTTTGTTCCCTGTTTGATCGTGTATGCACCTGTCAGACTTTTAAGCACCTCGATCAGACAGAAGCCCAGATAGAGCGCATCTTTGTCCCAGTTCTTTATATTCTGATACAACTGCGTGCCGGCGAAGGCTTCACCGCCGATGCTTGTCACGCTATCCGGGATCGTCACACTCGTCAGGTCGCTGCAGTCATAGAAAGCGCGATTGTCGATCTTCGTCACGTTTTTCGAGATCGTTACGCTCGTCAGACCGCTGCAGTCTTTGAATGCCCCGTAGCCAATCTCTGTCACCCCCTCCGGGATTGTCAAAGCCCCTCCGACCCCGTAATAGTTGACAACTCTTGTCCCTTTCATGACGAAGCGATGGCCTGCCAGCTCGTTAAAACGCCGCTCCGTGATGACCTCAACACCCAGCTGCTGCGCTTTCCGGGCCTTTTCACTGTCGGAGTTGGGGTCGTTCATGATCAGGTAATCCACCTTTGCCGTCAGAGAGGAGGCCAGCTTGGCGCCCTTTTCCTGAAGAAAAGCTTTCAGCGCATTGCGGTTTTCAAAGGTCCTAAGCTCGCCGCTCGCGGCAATGTTGAGCCCGGCGATTCCCTCTCTCCCCTGCCGGGCCAACTGCCGCTCAAACACCGTGTCCTGTTCTTTTTCCTTCCGATTTTCGGCGGCCTCTTTCTGCTTGTTGCTGATTTTGTTGGCCTGATAATCCAGCATCAAGGCGATGAGCTCCGCCTTGCCGGTTTTCTGGGCCGCCTCCACATAGGCCTCTACATGTTTGGGTGCGATCAGCTTTTCCGCGCACATCAGAGCCAGCAGCGCGGGCTGCTTCATTGCGTCCTCCACCAGCTTTGCGGCGTTGTTCTTGATGTATTTGCTGTGGGACTCGAAGCCCGGCGTCTCCCGGCCGCCGCCCGCTGCCGCAAAACCGCGGACCGCGTTGGGCCGGAGAGCAGCCGGCAACCTGCCGATGTCTTTAATTACGAGATCTGTTTCTTCGGCAAACGCTTTTTCCCCGATCGTCACAACAGTATCCGGAATCACCACACTCACCAGGCCGCTGTAGCCGGAGAACGCC
>OMRJ01000088.1 GCA_900313475.1 uncultured Eubacteriales bacterium
AGAAGACGGGCGGTATCACTATCTCCCACCTTCGTTTCGGCGACAAGCCCATCAAATCCCCCTACTACATCAACAAGGCAGACTTCGTGGCATGCCACAACCCCTCCTATGTCGAGAAGGGCTACAGAATGGTCAACGACGTTAAGCCCGGCGGTGTATTCCTCATTAACTGCCAGTGGGACGAAAAAGAGCTCGGCGAAAAGCTCCATGCGGAAGCAAAGAGATATATCGCCCGGAATAACATTCAGCTCTACACCGTCAACGCTATCGACCTTGCCGCACAGATAGGTCTCGGCAAGCGTACAAACACGGTTCTTCAGTCCGCTTTCTTCTCACTTTCAAAGGTTCTTCCCGAAGAAGAAGCTATAGGTTACATGAAAGAGAAAGCACAGAAGTTCATGAAGAAGGGCAAAGAGATAGTCGAAATGAACGAAAAGGCTATCGACGCCGGCGCTACCGCTTATGTCAAAATAAACGTTCCCGCCGAATGGGCAAACGCAGTCGACGAAGCTCCCGCATCAACAAGCGAAGGTCCCGAAAAGCTTGTCAAGATGGTTGACAGCATCATGAAGCCCGTAGGACACATGGACGGCGACGCTCTCCCCGTTTCCGCTTTCGTCGATCACGCAGACGGCACATTCGAGCAGGGTGCTTCCGCCTACGAAAAGAGAGGCGTTGCGGTTCTCGTTCCCGAATGGAATGAGGAGACATGTGCGAAGTGCAACAAGTGCGCATTTGTCTGCCCGCATGCAACCATCCGTCCGTTCGCCCTCAACGAAGAAGAAGCCGCTGCTGCTCCCGCAGTTCTCAAAAAGGCTCCCAAGCCGATAGTAAAGACCTCCTACACCTACACTCTTGCGGTATCGCCCATGGATTGTATGGGATGCGGCGTCTGCGTAGGCGTCTGCCCCACAAACTCCCTCAAGATGGTATCGCGTGAGAGCCAGGACGAGCAGCAGGCTGCTTTCGACTACTGCGTAGAAAAGGTTTCGGAAAAGCCCGAAGTCGCCTCCTCCGCAACCATCATCTCCAGCCAGTACAAGAAGCCCCTCCTCGAGTTCTCCGGCTCCTGCGCAGGCTGCGCGGAGACATCTTATGCACGTCTCATCACGCAGCTTTTCGGCGACAGAATGTATATCTCCAACGCAACGGGATGTTCGTCCATCTGGGGCGGCCCCGCTGCAACATCACCCTACACCACCGATAAGAACGGCCACGGTCCCGCATGGGCAAACTCGCTGTTCGAGGATAACGCAGAGCACGGCTTCGGCATGCTCCTCGGTCAGAACGCCATAAGAAACGCTCTCATCGAGAAGGTTCGGAAGATTGCGGACGCAGACTGCGCTCCCGAAGAAGCAAAGGCTGCAGCAAAGGCTTACCTCGACACCGTTAACGACGGTGAAAAGAACGGCGCTGCCGCAGACGCTCTCGTTAAGGCTCTTGAAAATGTCGACTGCGACACCGCAAAGTCCGTTCTTGCCGAAAAAGAATACCTCTCCAAAAAGAGCGTATGGATCTTCGGCGGCGACGGCTGGGCATACGACATCGGCTTCGGCGGCGTTGACCACGTTCTCGCCTCCGGTGAAGACGTCAACATCATGGTATTCGACACCGAGGTCTACTCCAACACGGGCGGACAGGCTTCCAAGGCTTCACAGATCGGTCAGGTTGCACAGTTCGCTGCTGCCGGTAAGTCGATAGCCAAAAAGAGCCTTGCCGAGATAGCCATGAGCTACGGCTACGTCTATGTCGCACAGATCGCCATGGGCGCAGACCAGAACCAGACGCTCAAGGCTCTCAAAGAAGCTGAGGCTTATCACGGTCCGTCACTTGTCATCGGCTACGCTCCCTGCGAGATGCACTCCATCAAGGGCGGCATGGTCAACTGCCAGGCTGAAATGAAGAAGGCTGTCGAGTGCGGCTACTGGAATCTGTTCCGCTTTAATCCTTCGCTCAAGGCGGAGGGCAAGAACCCCTTCACCCTCGACTCCAAGCCCGGTAAGAAAGAGGACTACCGTCCGTTCCTTCTCAACGAGGCACGTTACTCCGCCCTTACACGTTCGTTCCCCGAAAGAGCGGAAGAACTGTTCACCGAGGCAGAGGACAAGAGCGTCGAGAGATACGAGCACCTGCTCCGTCTCAAAGATCTGTTTGCCCCCAAGGCTGACTGATCCGCGCTTTAATTCAGTCATACAATAAACGGCGCGCTGCGGAATCCGCAGCGCGCTGTTTAATTTTATGTGTACGGTACTTATTTTTTTAAGCCAAACAGTTTAACAAAGAAATAGAAAATCCTGTGGAAGAACTTTATCAACACTTCTTTGAATGATGTTCCGTGAACCTTTCCGCAATATCCGCAAATGTCCTCGGTCTGTTCCGATTCGTAGCTTGCAATAACTGTATTATTGCTATCGTCTATTGAAATTTTAATTTGTCTGCCATCCGATACTGCTGCGACGGTGTTTTCTTCATTTCCGTTTTTATTAAGATTTATATCGACATTGTTTAATCCCTTAACAAAAATAATGTTGTCTTCATTTCGTTCAACAGAAACTTTATTTTCATGCACATTACCGGAAATTGTATACTCGTATTCTGTGTTATCGGAAGACTGCGTATGAACTGCTAATGTTACTTTTTCGCCTTTGTTGGCTTGAATTGATGCATAATAGTTTTTTTCATCAATCGTAAGATCGGTCAACACATTTTTATCTGTCTGCACATCGACAGCAACTTTATTATTTGCAAAAATTATTGAAGACTCGTCATTTTTACTAATAAAACTAATTTCGTCTATACCGGGTTCAAGCCAAAAGCCGGAAACATCTTCCTCAATCTCGCCGATTCCGGCAGAAGATTCAATCGGATAAATTTTTTCATCATCAATATTTAAGCCTTCGGCATCACCGTCTATTACAACTAAATTTGCTTCGCTACTCATCCATTCACTGTTTTTTTCGGCAACCATTTCGGAATTGCAAATACCAACGACATACAAAAAGTATGAAGGAAAAGAGTAGCTGATTTTCTCGTATTTTTTACCTGTTCCCCAATGAATATTCGAATTTAAATCGTATTCCCATCCTGAATATGAACCGTTCGTTTTATTAAGGATTAATTTGCGCGGAACATCGGTGGGATGATTTGAATCATTTACAAGTATTTCAGTATAGTTTTCGTTGTCAACACCTATTCCGCAAACATAGATGGCATGACCGACACGTTGCCCGTTAAGTTCACCTACCATGGATACAACAACCGGTTCTCCGGTTCCGTTTACATAATCTACTGTCGCCGAATATAACCCTTCAAAATCATATTTACTGTTTTTCATTTGGCGCGACATATCATAATCTTTTTGCGAAAGTTGCCCATACATAACAAATTCGGATACAGTCATGTTCGCTGCCGGTATATACGAATCGTGAATGCCTCCACTACCGTTCCAACATTGATATAAATGTGAAGCGTATAAACCCGGCGCGGAAATTGGCTGACAAAGCACAGATGTTACGTCAATATATTTTTTTACGAAAGTTCCGGTGCTTGCAGCCATTCCATAACATGAACCACCTTCTCCCGGCTTTTTTGATGCAAATGCGCAATCTTTAAAATACATAACTGCACCCTTTATGTCCCCAAACGCTTTTTTGTAAATTCTTTCCGGAATTGCAATTGTTTGGTTTAAAAAATTCCATCTGTCTTTTTGAGGATCATATTCCGATGGAAAGTGGCTCTCTGAATTACTAACTTCCCACTCGCAAATAAAACCAAAACCATCTTTTCTAAAAAAGGGCGTGCCTTTACAAGTACAATCTTCTTTTAAGTCGTTCCAAAGACCAAAGGTATTTCCAGCTCTTCTGGGGTGAGGTTCTTTAAACATCATAAGATAGTTTTCGGTCAGAAAATTATCCGGCATGTCCTTTGCCCAATGTGTATATTTAAACTCTTCTCCTGTTATCCATTTCCATTGGCCCTCTGCAATTTCGTCTGTTCCGCCAAGCCAATAGCAACTTTTTGTTCCATTCTTTATAATTGACTCGACAATTTCTTGTTCCTCTTGCGTTGTTATAGTAACAAGATGACCGCCAATAACCTCACACTTTTCTTTAGCCTCCGTCCAAGTCTTTCCCTCATCAAAAGCATAGTAATAATGTCCGTTAAACTCAACGGCATCCGACGGAATGTCAGTTGTTACGGCGCGAGAAGATATCGGCATTATGAACACGACCGTAAGCAAAGTCAATAATACCGCAAACGACTTTTTTATTGTTTTCTTCATCATAATTTTTCCTTTCTGTTTTTTCTCACTGTGGTAAAAATATCCCCCTCAACCCTCCTTTGATAAACTGCGCTTTTTGTCCCACAAAAACAAAAAGTGCGCCTACCGAAGCAAGCGCACAAAAAATGCAAACTCCGATAGTCGCCAAACTAACTCTGCAAAAAGCGGTGTCCGCCTTTGTCTCAAACAAAACAGAATAGAATTTGCATTTTTGTCAAATCACTATTTTGTTTGATTTAACAAGGCGAAAAAACACCCTTATTATAAAAAAGAGCTTGCACCTGTTTTTTTGCATATTAAGTTAGTTTGGCATTATCATTGTAAAACAAATCCGTCAAAATGTCAATATGTCACAAGAGAAAAGAATGTTTAAGCGGCAATTTTTTTCCTGTTTCAAAAAAGGGCATAATTTTTTTCTATTATTTTTTAAAAACTATTTACAATTTGGATTTTATGTGATAAACTATGAGCGGTTCGTTAGAGAATTCCTTGTCCGTTTTTGTCGCCTTATTAACGTGGGAGTTTTATAACGAACTCTTTTTTTTGCACTTTTTTTGATATACCGGAAAATGAAAAAAGCACTTCAGAAGAAGTGCTTTTTTCGTGGCGCGCTGAAAGGGACTCGAACCCCCGACCTACTGGTTCGTAGCCAGTCACTCTATCCAACTGAGCTATCAGCGCATTCGCATATTGCTTAAATATATTAGCACCCGAACGGAGAAAAGTCAACTGTTTTTTTTGTTTTCTTCAATCTTTTTCAAAAACTTTTTTCTTTTCGTTTTAATGTTATTGTAATTGCCGCCGGCATGTGATAGAATACCGTCCGGAATTTAAACACTGAGGCGAAGGGGACACACGATGCTTGAATATTTCACCGAACACGCTTTTGTTTTTTCGCAGATTTTCGGTTTTACGGCAATGGCAATCGCGATATCCGCATATCAGTTCAACAAGCAAAAAACCATAATGATATTGCTCACGCTTTGCTCAACATTCTGGTGCATGCACTTCTTATGCTTAAAGGCATATGCGGCGATTGCCATGAACCTGATAAACATCGTCCGCAACTTCGTTTACGGATTCAGGGACAAAAAATGGGCGCAGGGCTATGTGATACCCGTCATTTTTCTGATAGTCTCCGTTGCGGCTGTTGCGCTGACATGGAGCAATGCATGGGATATGCTTCCGCTTATTGCGGCATTTTTCGCAACGGTTGCGAACTGGCAGACAGACACACGCAGGTTGAGATATCTCACCTATCCCGTAAGCGCAAGCTGGCTTGTATATAACATAATCAACAGATCATACGCGGGAATGTGCAACGAAATTTTTACGATTGTCTCCCTCACGGTTGGCGTTGTAAGATACGACATTCTCGGAAAAAAAACGAAAACCGAACGGTAAAAAAAAGTGAACGGAGATATCGCAGACGGCGATGTCCCCGTTTATTTTGTTCTTACCTTTAATATCGGGAGCGGTAAAACAGTCTGCTTTACGCTCCTTTTTCCATATCAAGCCGTAACCGGTCGTTTATTTTCTGTTGAGGATGTATACGTTAACGCCTCTCCAGCCCCATTTTACGCAGTCGTCATACGCGCGCATATAGAGGTCGACCGTTGCGCCGTGCTCCCATTGAGCAAAGCCGCCCGTATCCTCTGCGCGGCAATAGCCGTAAACAATGCTGCCGTCGGCGGAG